>DATKCB010000549.1:0-3130 GCA_035513495.1 Planctomycetaceae bacterium
GGGTACTCTATCTCGCGGGAGTCTCGTTCGCGATTCAGGACGGCTCGGCGTGCATCTTCCAGACGATCGGCCGCAAACGCGGATCGAAAGGTTTGTCCGGAATGCCGAGTACGCGGAAGCATCTGTATCGAGACGACGCCATCGTCGAATACCGGCCGAAAAAGGTGGCGTGACCGAAAGATCGAACGAGTGGACGGTTCAAGATGCCGGGGGAGTCTGTGCCAGATACATCAGCGCCGCCAGAATCGCGCCCAGAATCGGGCCAACCACCGGGATTCCCGCATACGACCAATCACTGTCCCGTTTTCCTGGAACGGGAAGCAACTCGTGAGCGATCCGGGGGCCCAGGTCGCGGGCCGGGTTGATCGCGTAGCCGGTCGTCCCCCCCAGCGAAAGCCCGATCGCGAACACAATCAGCCCCACCCGGATCGCACCGATCGAACCAAGTCCCACTTTCACTTCTTCCGTTCCCGCACTGAGCGTGAACGACGCATCCGTCGTCAGCAGCACGGCGTAGACGAGCACAAACGTCGCCAGCACTTCGCAGAAAATATTGTTCGGCAGCGACCTGATGGCAGGCGCCGTGCAAAATGTCGCCAGCTTCCCGTCCGCGTCCTCGGTCACATCGTATTGCGGACGATAAAACAGAAAGACCAGTCCCGCTCCCAGCACAGCCCCGGCCATCTGGGCCAGACAATATCCTCCAACCTTGGTCCACGCGAACTCACCCGCCACTGCCAGTCCGATCGTCACCGCGGGATTGATATGTGCTCCACTGATTTCTCCGACACACAACACCGCTGTAAAGACCGCGAACCCCCACCCCGCGCAAATCACAATCCAGCCTCCTCCGTGACCTTTCGTCTCGCGCAGGACGACATTCGCGACCACGCCATTTCCCATCAGGATCAGAATTGCGGTTCCGATCAACTCGGCCAGATACACGTTCATATTCGTTGTTCTTTATGTGTGAGAAGCGACTGTGTTGTCTCGAACGCGTTGATACGATTCACGATAACAAGATCGGATTATGCGAAAATGATTCGCAAGTTGCGAGAACCAAATCGGCTCGCGACGGATTTGGGATTGAAAGAGCCTTGCCGTTCGCGGAAGATAAAGCATCGCTGCCGGGCCGTTCTTTTTGACGAGGAGTCACTGCTATGATGACTCGCTTGATCTGTTGCGGTGTCATTGCGCTCTCTTCGCTGCTGGTGCCGAATCCGAAGCAGACCGCGCTTGCTGAGGATCCGCCAACTCGGAGTCTCGGAAAACCGCTGTTGCGGGTCTGGTTCCCGACCACGCTCCTGCAGGATCGTCAGGAATTCCTGGACGCACTGGGCAAGGAATTAAACGGTGAATCCGAACAGCCGCAAATCACTGATCCAGTCTCTGTTCGGACAGAATCGGAATCGGTTCGTCACGAAGGAGTGCTCGTCTATCTCGATCCCATTGGTGACGCCGATCCGACTGTCACTCGCACCCATTTTCCGGGGAACCGCTGGTTGAATCCGATCCGATTCATGGCCGTCGCCAACCAGGAAGAGTTCGAGAAGATTGTGCGCGAACGGACGGGAATCGACCGGAAAGTGCCGGCGGGAGTTCTGGAAAAGAAAGACGGTTCGTTCGAGTTTGCTACGAAAATGCAGTCGACGATCGACCACCTCGTCGAACGGCGAGAAAATCAGACGTGGATGTTCTCGGATTATCTCCAGCACGTCAGCCGTTATTGGCGCTATCGCGGCGGATTCATGTTCTTCGGGGACGATGAATTGTTGCTGACGATGGAACTTCCCGATTCGACGGATCTCAAACTCCGAGGCAGAGCGAGCGAACGCGATCTGTTCGCGCAGATCGATCTCGACGCCGTGACCGCACGCAGGAAGAATCGCTTCTGGGACGCCATGCGTAAACGTCTCGAAAAAGTTCTGCAGCAGCACGACGAAGAAGACCAGATCGCATATGCGTTCCGGAAGGCCTGGGGCGAACTGCAACTGAATCTGATTCAAGCCGTCACCAACGACCTGCAATCGATTCGCCTCGGAGTCGAGTTCGCCTCCGCTGAGAAACCGGCTGAAATCACTCTCGATCTGATCGCCCGTCCGGAAGCCGATCTCGAAAAGTACATCGGGAAATCGAGTCTCGGAACCCGCCAACTGGCGGCGGCGATCGAGGAACCATCGATTCTGACGGTGGCTGTGGGCTGGGACGTCCCGTTGCATTTCGATCGCCTCCTCGAACGATCGATCGCGCTCATCAACCAGGAACTGGTCACTCACGCCGGTTTCCACGCCGACGTATTCATCGCCGCCGACGAACTCACAACCGCCTTACAGAGAAGTCTCGGCGGTTCACGCGAATTCGTTTTCAAACTGATTCGCAGCAAACAAGGCTTCACGTTCTACGGTGGAATCCGGCTCTCGGAGGCGGAGCGCGTCTCGAAGAGTCTCGAGTCTTTGCTGAACAGTCTCACGACCGCGACCGGAGTGGGTGTCATTCGATCGCGGGACGCCTCCGGTCGATCCTACCTCAGCTACTCTCCCAGCCATTTGTCAGAATTCGTCGCAAAGTCAAATCGGGAACGGTTTCCGGGGGAAGCCCATCTGACGGTGGCCGATTCGACGCTCTGGTTCAGTTTCGGTCCTCCCGATTCGCTCGACGTACTCTCCCGCTCGCTCGATCGATCGGAAAAACTGGCACAGAACCCGGGCCGATTCCGCGTCCCCGCTCTGCTGTTCGATATCGCACTCGACCGTTGTCTGTCAGATGGAACAACAACAAAAGGATTCGACCGCGTGCCTCAACTCGCGCTGCAGACACTTAACGCAAAGTTACCCGGACAACGGACCGAAGTGTCGCCACGCTTTCACATCCCAGTCTACCCCTCCCCGAACGATTATGGTCTGAATGATTTTTCAGGAGAGTTTCAATTTGGTATTGAAACGTCTTCCGTCGAACCTCAACCTGATCCTCCCCCACTCTTCATCGACACCATCAGAGACTTACGAGACGCCGAAATCGCGGAAGACGAGTATCTGTTCCCAATCATCAATTGGGAAGAGATCATCAATGGGGAAGAGTTGTCATTCAGTTTGTCGGGAGATGCTCCCGGCAGCATCGATCTCAAAAAATT
>DATKCB010000550.1:0-3735 GCA_035513495.1 Planctomycetaceae bacterium
CTTCTCGTACTCTCCGGGTGAGCTGTCGGCCTTGAAGTCGAACAGCATGAACTTGACCGGTTCACAACAGATATCCGCCTGTAAATCGCAGCGAAATTCGACCCAACCGTCGGGATCGGGCGGTGCTTCAGGTCGCAGATAAAGCTTGATCGACGTCCCCTCCCGCCAGACGTGAAGTCCCGGATTCGCGAAACTGGTCCGCGCAAAAAAACTGTGCATCGAGGTGGTCCCCGCCTGTAACTGTTGAACTCAGTGGAACGAGGAAATTCTACCTCATAGTTTGCCGTATGCAGCGAGGGTGCCAAAGATTTGTGATTGGACAAAGTCCGATTGCGACTCCGTGACCTCCGTGCCTCTGTGTTTCAAAGAGCGTCTGACTCGCAAAATGGAGTCTTAAACACAGTGGCGCCGAGCGACGCGGTGATCTCAGATGTCCCGCACTCTTCAGAAATTATTTCACCCGCACCAGTTTCATGATCCGCCCCGAGACGTTCCAGTCCTGCACGTACAGGTTGCCGTCTTTGTCCCAGTACGAACCGTGCGTGCCGCTGAAGACCCCTTCGACCCACTGATCCTGCGGAATGTTGAAATTTCTTCCCTTCGCGGGGTCGGGATTGTGGCCGAGCACGGCGATGATCGTGTTGTTCTTATCGAGGATCACCACCCGCCCGTGCAGATCCGGCACCGAGACGAAATCCCCTTGAACGGCGACCGAGGTCGGCATCCCCAGACCCGTGACCACCTCATCGATGTAGTTTCCTTCGAGATCGTAATGCAACAGGCGGCCTTTCGGTGTGTGGTTGCGGTCGCAGATCAGCAGGCGGGGCGGTTCGTAACGCGTATCGAGCGTCATGCCATGCGCGGTGTTGAACTGCTTGAGGTCGTTTCCCTTGGTTCCAAAGTGCATCAGGTATTTACCCGATTTGTCGAACTTGAAGATGTGGTTGCTGGCGTAGCCGTCCGACAGGAAGATGTCGCCGTTCGGAGCGACAGTGATCGCGGTCGGATTGAATTTCGTCAGCTTCAGTCCCGATTCTTCCGGAAACGGCAGCCGCAACACAATGTCGCCCGTCACGCTGTGGAACTTGATCCCTTCGGCGTTGTTGTTGCGCGCTCCGTAAATGAACTCACCGTCGGATTCGTCCCTGATCTCCAGATCGTGGATGCTCGAATAATCGTCTCCGAGAAAGCGGCGAATCAACTCACCTGCGGGAGAGAACACGAACACGCCGATGTTGGCGCTCGTGTAGATGTTCCCCTCTTTGTCGATCGTGACACCGCCGTGCGTCGAACCCAGCACCGATTTCCCATCGGCACCAAGCCCCCAGCCGGGTACGGTATCGAAGGTCATCGATCCGTTCCCCATTCTGACGGGTTGAGAATTGTCTGCAGCGTGCGTCGGCAGCGCCATGCAGACTGAGACGACGAGCGCGATCGAGAAGAAGCCTTGTTTCATGGTTGGAGGTCCTTGGTGGAAGATTCTGATGACGAAGCGTTCGAACGAGAACCAGTATCCGCTCGACCGATTCGTATTTCAACCAGCGAATTGCCCAAGTCCCCAAATTGACAGTTATGTTTCGTGAGCAGGAGCGGTTGGTTTACTGGGACCAGCATTTGAACGTCAGGAAGTAAACATGAACCAGCACACGCAGCAGGTGATCGACTATTTCGATCAGACGCACAACGACTACCGGAGACTCTGGGGCATCGACCGGCACTTGGGACTGCATTGCGGATACTTCGACAAAACACACAGCCGCCACGATGAGGCGGTCGTCAACATGAATCGCGTCCTGGCGGAAACAGCCGGAATTTCAGCAGGCGATCGCATCCTCGACGCGGGTTGCGGAATCGGAGGGAGCAGCTTCTGGCTGGCGAATCAGTTCAGCGGTATCTCGGTAACCGGAGTCAACATCAACGAGATGCAGATCGGGATCGCGAACGAATTCGCTCGACGAAACAATCTCCTATCGCATGTGGAATTTCGGGTCGCCGACTTCGGCCACACCGGACTGGACTCTGAAAGTTTCGATGTCGTCTGGGCGCTGGAGAGCGTGTGTTACAGCGAGGACAAACAGGATTTTCTCGACGAAGCGTTTCGAGTCCTCAAACCGGGCGGACGACTGCTGATCGCGGACGGTTTTCTGACCGGGGACGAATTGAATCCTCGCGAACGCAAAATCGTCGACAAATGGTGCCGAGGCTGGGCGATTCCGAATGTGCTGTCGGTCGAACAATTTCGCGAGCACTTAAGCGAGACCGGGTTTCGAAACGTTCGATTTCGGGATATCACTCCGCAGGTCACACCCTCATCGCGACGAATTTATATCGCGACCCTGCTCCTTTACCCATTGGGAATGTTGTTGTATTTGATCGGCTTGCGGAACGAAATTCAGACGCGCGGAATCGCGTCGGGTTATTATCAGTACGTCGCCCGTGAGAGGGGATTGGGCGTGTACGGAATCTGGTCTGCGGAGAAATAACCGATGTTCCTGTTGCGAAAACCGGATCGGGATCGACTCCAGCGAATCCGGAAGAAATACCGGGACCTTCAGCCATCGTATCCGGAAGTGGGAGCTGCACTCGGTCGACTCCCCGAGGGATATCAGGTCGATCATCACCGGGTTCGACTGGGTGAATCTCGCGGAACGTTCGAGCGAGCGAAAGCCGCTTTTCTCGACTGGCGAATGTTCCGCTTGAACTGGCTCGAACCCTGCTGGCCCGAGCATCCCATCGGAGAAGGGTCACTCGTTGGTACGCTCGCGAGAATTTTCGGAGTGTGGTCGGTCAACGTCTGCAGAATCGTGTCTGTCATCGAGGAGCGGGGCGAAATCGAAAAATTCGGATTCGCCTACGGAACGTTGCCCGGCCACGTCGAATGCGGAGAAGAACGATTCACGATCGAATGGCATCAAAGCGACGACTCGGTCTGGTACGATATTCTGGCCTTCTCAAAACCCGGCCTGCTCTTGACCTGGCTCAGCTATCCGATCGTCCGCAAACTCCAGAAACGCTTCGCGACTGATTCGATGCAAGCGATGTCTGAATGGATCATTGACAATGGATCATACGTCCCGTCGCCGCTTTCCGCTCCCCGCTTTCCGCTTTGAGAATCAGTCCCGATCGAACAGAATCGCCCCGGTCTTTTCGAATTGTGCGCGTTGATCGTCGTCGATCTGGGCGTCGCGAAGATCGACGAGGTAGAAATCGACGCCGGTGATGTTCGCTCCCCGCAGATCGGCTCCCCGCAGGTTGGCTTTGCGGATCTCTTCGGGAGATTTGAAGTATTGCTCCTCGTAGTCGTCGGTGTAAAAGCCGGTGCGAGTTCCCTCGGACGCGAGAAAACTGTCGACAAGCCCGCTTCGTGACGATCCCATGTGAAAGGTACTCTCGCGCAGATCGGCCCCGTTCAGATTGGCCCCTTCCCATTCGATCCCCGCCAGCCCGGCACCGCGCAGAACCGCATTGAGAAAGATGGCACCCGGAAGGAGGGAATCGGTCCAGTAGGAGTTGATGAGGTTGGCGTTCTGGAAGTTGGCGTCTGTCAAAGTCACTCCTTCCAGATGACATTTTTCCAGCTTTGCCGATTCAAAACAGGCTCCCGACAAGTTGCAGCGATCTAGTTCCAGTCCAGTCAGAATGGCTGATGTAAGATCAGCATTAGTGAAATTCGCTCCTTCGATTTTGGCAAATAGAAAAACTGAGCCACGCAGTGAAGCATTTGTGAAATTTGCT
>DATKCB010000551.1:0-8196 GCA_035513495.1 Planctomycetaceae bacterium
TTGACCCAGCCGGTCTCGCGCGGTTGTTCTCCGGGGAGATAACCTTGCATGGCCGCGACAGAGGGACGAAACAGACTCATTCGAATCGACTTTCAAACCTGCTCTCGATAACCCGTAGACCGTTTTCGATCAGCCGCAACGCGCTAGCGTCCGGTTCGTGCGACGCAAGACGTCCAACCGGGGCTAGCGCCCAAACGGCTCATCAATAATCCGGCTAGCGCTCGAGGGCTGATGAATTCACGTTGATGTTTAATATCTGCGTTTTAATCGGGCGCATCATTTCTGTCCGACCGCGACTGCCTTGCGTTCGACAAACGGGATCGATTTCGCTCCGGAAGACGGTTTGCGCTCCAGCAGTTCGGTCAACTGGAAGGCAAAGTATTTCTGCTCGGCCGCGGGTTTGCCGTCGATCGAGGCGTTCGCCACCCAGAACTTCGTCGACTTCGGAGCGAACAGCACGTTGTGCAGATTCGACTTCATCGCGACCCCCCGGTCCATCAGACGCAGCGCGTCCTCGTGATCGAATTCTCCGTGCCCGGCTTTCACCCGCCGGACCAGTTCTTCGTAACGTCCTCCCGCCGACAGCAACGCGCAATCCTTGACGGCATGCGGCAACAGTTCGTGAGCGGTTCCCGGCCGGATCACATCGAACTTGTCCCACGACGCTTCCATCCCGACCGCCTCGTTCGTTTTGCCGTCGGCGATCACATAAAAATACTGACAGGTGCGGGGGTTATCGCGGAAGATCGAGATCGCCGTTTGCAGGTCCTTCCCCTGCTCCAGCACCTCACGGACCAGGATCGCCATTGGCACTCCCTCCCAATGCCCGAGTCCGCGGCCTCCCATTTCGCCGATCGAAACGTGCTCGGCGTTCATGCCGGTCACACTTCCCAGAAATCCCGCGTACGTTACGTTCACGAACGGAATCCCCCCCTCCGGTTCGGCCACGACGATCACCGCGTGGTTCTGCAAGCCCCAGTCGATCGCGTAATCGAGGACTCGTCCGTGATAGAGCGTGCCGTCCTTCGTAGCCGAGTTCATGATCGCGAACCCGCTGCAATGGAACATCTCGGGAATGAAGTTTCCGATCTGCACGTCTTTTGCGGACAGTCCCGTCGCCGCCGCGAGTCCGTCCATCTCGTCGAAGTATTTTTGAGGGACGAACTGCTTTTGCCCTCGCACGATCTGCCAGATCAAATTCTTCGGCGTGATCTTGACCGGGCCGAAATCGACCAGTTCGGTCGATCCTTTCACCTCGACGAGATTGTGCATGTTCTCACTCGCGTCTTGCTTGAGGAGCGCTCCGTGCTGATACCCCATCTCGTAATGCGTCCCCTTCAGATGCAGCACGGGATATCCGTCGATCAGTTCGAGCCAGCCTTGTCCGCAGGTGGCCACCGTCTGGGCGGACGCCGTCGCCAGGGCCGACAGCACAACCACAAGCGCGAGAAGATTTCGGAGATGACGCATCAGCAGGGTCCTTTTCGACAAAATTGACGACACCTACGCTACCATACAACCAATCTCGAAGGAAATACAAAAGGGGAGCGGGGTGTGCAAATCGACGATCGAATTCGGCGCGAAGACTGCGAGTCGTGAAGAATCAGGTTTCAGTGAGGATCTTGTCTGCGGTTGGCGTGAGCCGACCGGGGTTTCTCCCCCTTGGTAAGCAGGGCAATTGCATGATATTTGGCTCGGTTGTTGCATGATTTGATGGCTTACGTCAGAGGCCAGGGAATGCCTCGGAAAATCTCTGAACTTCTTTCCGAGGAACGATTGTCATGCTTTCAAACTCACCGAGCGTTCTTACAATCTTTAGCGCGCTGTCCGATCGTCGAGGGTGACGTTTGCGGTGTAGCAGAGTTCAGCGTTGTTAAAGGTCAGCATGGTCCCGTAGCCGGGGAGGACCGTCATCGCACCGATGATTCCCCCGACGAGGACGACGATTCCGAGGGTCATTTTTCTGAGAGAAGACATGTTTCCGCTTTCTGTCGTAAAGAGGTGTAGTCGAACAGGGCTGCGTATGCCCGATGACTTCTTTAGCGCAGAAATGCGAAACGTGTTACACGTGAATTTCGTGATGTTGGGAGCGGAAAAAGTGGGGCTTCTGCTTTTCTGCAGTAAATTTGCATGATTCGAGAAGTGAGCGAGAAAGGCAGAAGGTCTTTTTTTTCAGCCGGATTGAAACCGATATCCGATTCCCCGGACGGTTTCGATCAGTTTCGAGAGTTGGCCCAGCTTGGACCGCAGCGAGCGGATGTGGACGTCGATGGTTCGTTCGAGGGCGTTGGCGTCCTGTCCTCGGCAGCGGTCGAGCAGTTCGTTGCGGCTGAAGGGGCGTCCCGGCTGGCGGGCGAGTGTCCAGAGAATCTGAAATTCCGTTGGCGTCAGTTGCAGTTCTTTGTCGTTGACTTTGGCGACGTGATGCAGCCGGTCGATTTCGATCCCCTGAATCGAGACGACTTCTTTGCCGGTCTGCTCGGTACTCGGGCGGCGAAGCAGGGCCTTGATGCGATGAATGAGCGGCTTGATCTTGAACGGCTTGGTCACGTAATCGTCGGCCCCCATGTTGAAACCGACGATTTCGTCCACTTCCTCGCTGCGGGCGGTGAGCATCAGAATTCTGATGTTCTGCGTTGTACTGTTTCCCTTTAACTGGCGGCACACATGGAGTCCGTCGATGCTGGGGAGCATCAAGTCGAGAATCACGAGGTCGGGGAGCGCCGATTCGGCGAGCCGCAGGCCTTTCTCTCCGTCGCCGGCCGAGAGCACCTCGAATCCTTCCTTGGTCAGATTGTAGGTAAGGACTTCGACGATCGCCTGTTCGTCTTCGATGATGAGGATGTTTTGTTTGGACATGGTTTCGCGTATTGATTACGAAGAACGGTGCCGGATGATTTCGCCTTCCACGAGATACACGACGTCTTCCGCGATGTTGGTCGCGTGATCGGCAACCCGCTCGACGTGCCGGGACGCGGAAAACAAGTGCATCAGTGGTTCGATGTGTTCGGGAGATTTCTGCATCTCGGCGATTATTTCATCGATAATCTCTCGGTTTAAGGCATCGATCGAGTCGTCCGCCCCGCAGACTTCGCGGGCTTTTGCGCTGTCGAGTTCGACGTAGGCGTCGATGCTCTGATGCAGCATGTCGAGCGCGAGGTGTGCCATTTCCTTGAGTTTTTCGAGGACGCTGACTCGCGGACCGGGGGCCATTCCGCAGGCCCGCTCGGCGATATTCACTCCGAGATCCGCCACCCGTTCGAGTTCCCCGGAAATTTTCATGACCGTCGTAATGCGGCGGAGATCGATCGCGACGGGCTGATGCAGAGCCAGAATCTTGAGGCAGTCTTCCTCAATTCTCACGTCCCAGTCGTCGATGACGTCGTCTTTTTCGGTGAGTTCGCCGGGGAACTCTTCGTCGGGCCGGGCGAGTTCGTCGATGGCCTGATGGATCATTTCCTCGACCAGCGCGCACATCGAAAGGAGGCTGCGGTGGAGAGCATCGAGATCGCGAGTGAGATGGATCGACATGGAGTAGCTGTTAGGAGTTAGGAACTAGGAACTAGAAATTAGGTCACACTTCAGCCAAGTGACGTAGGACGGGCTTGTAGCCCGTCCGGAACGGTCGAGAGTGATCTCGGACGGGCTTGAAGACCGTCCTACGTTTCTTCCCGCCATTCGGCTGAGGTGCTACGAAATCAGGAATTAGCCTTTTGGGATGTTTGATACTGCTTACGGACGGGAAAATGTTCCCGTCCTAGAGGAATTTATTGACTTCTCTTAACCGAAGCGGCCGGTGATGTAATCTTCGGTCTGTTTTTCTTTTGGTTTGGTGAAGAGTGCGCGGGTTCCTCCGACTTCGATCAGTCGTCCTTCGTAGAAGAACGCCGTTTGATCGCTGACTCGCGCCGCCTGCTGCATGTTATGCGTGACGATCACGATCGTGTAATTTTTTTTCAGTTCGAAGATCAGGTCTTCAATTCTGGCGGTCGAGGCGGGATCGAGGGCCGAGGCCGGTTCGTCCATCAGGATGACGTCGGGATCGTTGGCGAGCGTCCGGGCGATGCACAGTCGTTGCTGTTGTCCGCCCGACAGAGCGAGAGCCGATTCGTTCATCCGGTTTTTGACTTCTTCCCACAAGGCCGCCTGTTTCAACGAACGGTGCACGATCTCGGTCAGCTCCTTTTTATTACGAGTTCCCGCGATGCGGGGACCGTACGCGACGTTGTCGAAAATCGACTTGGGGAAGGGGGTCGATTTCTGGAAGACCATTCCGATTCGCTTTCGCAAGGCGACGACGTCCACCTCGGGAGCGTTGACGTCAATCGTTTCGAGCAGCACCTTGCCGGTATGATGTGTTCCCTCGATGATGTCGTTCATGCGATTGAACACGCGGAGGTAAGTGCTTTTTCCGCACCCCGACGGACCGATCAATGCCGTGACCGATTTTTCCGGGATCTTCATGGAGACGTCGAACAGCACCTGTGTCGGGCCGTAGGAAAAGCACAGTTGCTGAGTTTCGAGTTTGGGCGTCTCGGATTTCGGGACATCTTTTGCGCGGGAATCCTCCGGGGAGGGGCGATGATGGACGAGATCGGAAAAGCTCATTGTTCTGGTCATGGTCATAGGTGAGGGTCGATAGGTATCGCGTCGGGAATCCAGTCTGAGTCGGTCGAGATCAATTTACCACTTCATTCTTTTTTGAAACCGGTTTCGAATCACAATTGCGGCCGAATTGAGTACCAGCAAGACCACCAGCAGCACGATAATTCCCGCCGCGGCGACATGCTGATAGGACGTTTCGGGCTGCGAAACCCAGTTGAAAATCTGAATCGGGAGTGCCGTGAAAGTATCGAACGGTGCGTCGGCAAGTCCCTGAGGATTCCGGACGATATCGGCCGGACTCTCGATGTCGCCCGGGGTGAACGCGACGTACGTGAGCGCTCCGATCATCACCAGAGGTGCCGTTTCTCCGATCGCACGCGAAATCGACAGAATGACTCCCGTCAGGATCCCGGGCAGCGAAGCATGCAGCACCTGATGACGGATGGTTTGCCAGCGGGTGGCTCCCAACGCATACGATGCCGTGCGGATCGAGGAGGGGACCGCCCGCAGTGCTTCCTGGGCCGCGACGATCACGACCGGCAGGATCAGCAGACTCAACGTCAGAGCGCCCGAAATGACCGAACGCCCCAATGGAAGTGGAATCCGCAGTGTTGCGAAGAGGATGGGGATTTCGAGAACCTTGGCGCCTTCAGAAAACGCACCGAACATCCTCACGAACACCGTCAATCCGAGGATCCCGTAGACGATCGAAGGAACCCCCGCGAGGTTCGACAGATTGACTTGAATCAACCGGGTCAGACGGCTGTCGGAAGCGTATTCTTCGAGATACAGTGCCGCTCCCACACCGATCGGCACCGACAGGAGAGTCGTGAAAAAAATCAGCCAGAGACTGCCCCATAAACCGGCCAGAATTCCGGCTTGTTCGGCATGTCGCGAATCGAAGCTCGTCAGAAAATCCCAATTCAGCCAGCCGAGTCCCTGCCAGAGGATGCTGACCAGCAGGACGGAGAGCATCACGATCGCAAACCAGGTCGAACACATGCAGACCAGTCCGAACAACCTCCCGACGCGATGCCGGGAAGCCAGTTTCGAATCAAAAACGTCGCGTGTATCGCTCATTCATACACCTCGCGGAAGCGGCGCATGATGATCTGAGACAGGAAGTTCATCGCCAGCGTGATGCAGAACAGCGTCAGCGCAATCGCATAGAGGCTTTTGTAACTCATGCTTCCGACGGGAGTATCTCCCAAGCTGACGTTGACGATATACGACGTCATGGTCTGAACACTCTCAAACGGGTTCATCGTCAAGGCGGGAGTCTGTCCGGCGGCAATCGTGACGGCCATCGTTTCACCGATCGCACGGGCGATCGCCAGCAGAAACGAAGCCAGGATTCCCGAGATCGAAGCGGGCAGAACCACGCGAACGGAGACGTCGAACTTCGTCGATCCGAGCGCATAGCCGGCTTCACGGAGACCGCGCGGGACCGCCCGCAGTGTGTCTTCACTCAACGAAGAGACCATCGGAATGATCATAATCCCCACGACGATACCGGCGCTGGCGGCGTTGAACACGCTCACTTCAAACCCGAGCCAGTCCTGAAAGATCGGCTTGAGGAGATACGGAGTCACAAAGACGAGCGCGAAGTAACCGTACACGACCGTTGGAATTCCCGCCAGGATTTCCAGAATCGGTTTGATGCAGTTACGAGCGCGGGGTGAAGCGTATTCGCTGAGATAAACGGCGCTGAACAATCCGATCGGCAATCCGATCAGCGCGGCGATTCCTGCCACGAGAAATGTTCCGCCCAGCAGCGGCAACACTCCGTAGTGCTTTTCCTGGTACTGGGGAGTCCACTGCGTGTCGGTGAGGAATTCCTTGAGCGAGACTTCCTGAAAAAACGCTTTACTTTCACCGACTCCCATAATGCTCTCGGTGACCAGCACATAGATGATGCCGACCGTCGTCAGAATGGAGAGCAGCGCGCACAGGAACAGCGTGAACGCGATCGCCTGTTCCCGGACGCGTTGCAGCGAGAACTTTCGCGCGAGCGATCGCGGCGTTTGCTTGTCGACATTTGTTGCGCTCGGATTGTCCAACGGTCGCATACGCCTCTCTGCTGGATGACGTCGGGAAGACTCAGTGAGCTGAGATCACTCCGAACTTTTCCCGGAATCGATCGCGTTCTGGAGGTTTTTTCGCGTTTCAGCAATCAGCGATTCACTGAGCCGAACGTAGCCGACTTCTCCCACAAGGATCTGTCCTTCGTTCAGGTAATACGTCAGAAACGACGCCACTTCCTGCCGCTGCAATGCGGCCTTGTTGACGTACAGATACAGCGGTCGCGACAGCGGAACATATTTGCCTGCCTCGATCGACTCGTCGGTCGGCGCGACGCAGGAACTGGCATCGTCGCCGGCTGCAATTCCCAGAACTTTGAGTTTGCCTTTGTTTTTGACGTAGTAAGCGTAACCGAAGTAGCCCAACGCGTACTTGCTCCCCCCGACTCCCTGAACCAGCACGTTGTCATTCACGCTGGGATTGTAATCGGTTCGGCTGCTCCCGCTTTTGCCGCAAATCACTTCAGTAAAGTAATCGAAGGTCCCCGATTCGGTGTCGGCACCGTACAAGTCGATCTTATGATCGGGCCAGCTTGGATCGAGGTCCTTCCAGGTGTGGATTTTGCTGTTCGGTTCCCAGAGCGCCTTGAGTTGTGCGACCGTCAGACAGTCGCACCAGTCATTTTCCGGATTGACGACGACCGACAGCCCGTCGATGGCGATTTTCAACTCGAGGTATTCGATTCCTTTTTCCTTGCAGCCGTCGATTTCTTCTGGCTTGATCGGCCGCGAAGCGTCGCAGATGGCGATTTCCCCCGCGATGAACTTGCTGAATCCGGGGCCGGTCCCCGAAGTTCCGACCACGACTCTGACCTCGGAGGTCTTTTCAAACTCTTCAGCGACGGCTTGCGAGACGGGATACACGGTGCTCGAGCCATCGATCGAGATCGTTTTCTTGTCGGTTCCACCCGACGAACCGCCGCTGTTCGACTTGGCATCTTGCACGGTACAGCCGCAGCCGTTAACGAATAAACCGATCGAAAATGTGAGTATGAAACAGAGAGTGACGAGGCTGTTCGAGGCGATTTTTTGCATGGGTTTTAACCTGTTAACCGAGTTTGACGGGGACGCGAGTCTAGATAACGTACGATTTTCAGTCCTAATGTGAAGGGATCGTAGGGGTGAATTGTGAAGATCGCCAGCACGGAAATATGAAGATTTGATGAAGACGCGGCGCGTTACCTGAGTGGACCAAAAATCTGCGACGGAAAGCCCATGGATATTTTCTTCTCTCTCGTTCGCGAGGGAATCCGGAAGGACTCAGTGACGGATCATTTGTGATCACCTGTAATCACAAGAATATTTCCGGGGTTGCCAATCGGAAGTGGTCCTTCCTCTCCCTCATTTTCATGCAGCTCCGGGGACTCTTCGCGCGCCTTCCGAACCGTGCAATGACCTTCATCAACCTTTCACATTGAACCACTACTGAGCTTAACAGTGGTTCGTATCATTCTCTCCCAATGCGGTATCCAACAGCACGAATGGCATCTTCGCGGAAAGGAGTTCTGAT
>DATKCB010000552.1:0-6106 GCA_035513495.1 Planctomycetaceae bacterium
GTCGCCAACAACTTCTTCGTCAAACCCGCCGAACCTGTCGATTACAATCCCCAGCTCGATCCCATCGGAAACAAGGTCGCGACGCGCGGGCAGACACTCTCCTTTCGGGTCACTTCCAGCGGATTTCCCCCCGAGACTCCGCCTCGATTTATCTACCTGGAAGGGGACGAACCGGAAGGTTTGTTTTTTGACGGAAAGACGGGCGACCTGATCTGGGAACCGAACGATGAGACCGAACTGGGCGAGTACGAGCTGATTTTTTATCTTTACGTCGAAGGAGAGAAGTCCGAACAGGACTACGAACGGATCACGGTTCGGGTGCGGGATCCCAACACTTCACCGCGACTGGAATTGAAACCGACGTACACGGTTCTGGCCGGTACCCCGTTCGAACTGCAACTCCAAGCGGAAGACAACGAATCGCCCGCTTCGGATTTGACCTTCGCCCTGCAGGGCGAACTTCCCGCGGGTGCCGAATTCAATCCCTCGACAGGCCTGTTGAAGTGGACGACCTCGGAAAACGAGCTACCCCGCGAGGTGCAATTGACGGCGAGCGTGACCGATCGTGGAGACCCCGCGATGTCGGACCAGCAGCCGGTCACTCTCTCGCTGATCGAAGATTTCACCCGCGACACCTTCCTCACGGGGATCATCAAAATCGATGAAGTGACCCAGGCGCGACTGTACAATCGCGCTGAAAATGTGACCTCGGTGTTGCTCGAAGGAAAACCGTTTCGCGCCGCGGGACTGACAGGGAAAGTGATCGAGATTTCCCGCGAGTATGTCGTGTGCGAAATGGACGAAGAAGTCTGGCGGCTCGAACTCGGACAGGCTCTCTTCGAACGAAAGAAAACCGAGGGGCCGGCGAAAGCGGAAACATCGGTTGCTCCCGAGACACCCGAAGAACCTCTGGCCGCTCCGCGAGATCATTCCGCACCGCTCATCGCTCCCCGCAGTGCCGACTGATCGGAAGCGGGCCGCGCGAATCTCGCGCTCGCAGTCTCACTTGATCGAGCGATCGTGAAGAATGTCTCAGAGGAGATGGGGAAGGAGAGAATTCTGTTCCAGAGACATCCTTGTCTCTGGAGTTCCTTTCTGAGAAAGAAAGGTGGGCACCGGCGTGATGCCGGTGCCGCGAGGGAATTCGCATTTGTACCACGGGGGTGATACACAGGCAGGAAAGGAATCGGGTTGGGCCTGCTCCGAGGAGGGGGTGGGATGGAGACGCCCAGACAGGTTGGGAAAGCTTCAAAACTTCTGCACGCATTATTTTCCGGCGATGGCAGGGGCGTTCAGGATTGGACCGCTCCCCGTTGGACGCCATCCGCTGGCTCGGACCACTGACGGAAACTTCGCGCTGCCGACGGAACTGAGTTGTGCTTCATCGGTTCGGCGAATGCTGGCTCCGGGACCGGATCCGAACGGATCTTTATCTCCCTCGAAGGTCGTATTGGAAGATCGTTTCACGGGCACGCCGCTGTCTTTCTTGTTGTTGGTTCGGCTGGCGTCCTTTGCAGGTTCGCTTCGGTCCGCACTTCGCGTTCCCGAAATCGGATCGGGTGCCGGGGCCAGGACGGTTTGGCTCGTGGTGATTCCGAGCGGAGCGTACGAGATGGCCGTACCGTAGGGAGCGTAAGTGATCGCCGTACCGGTCGGAACGGTTCGATACACGGTGACGGGTTGGAGGACGTCTTCTTCGACCGCAACCATTTTGGTGGTGTTGATGGCAACCCGGCGAGTGGTGGTTCGAGGTTCGTAGCGGGTTTCATTGTAGGTGACCTGCCGCGTACTGCGGACCGCGACTTGTCGCGTCACCGGAACAGACTGTGTGACGATGTTCGGCTGATACAGTCGGGTTGTCCGATAGTTGGGGGTGAATGTGGAACGGATCCCGTAACTGGTTCGATTCAGCCAGCCTCCGAAGGTCGGCCGGGCGTCGTATTGGCAGGGAGCCATTTTGGCGATCGGCTCGACTTGCGTGACCCAGCCCCCCATGTCCTGTTGGACCGTTCGATATTCGGTGACGTTCTGGTAGTTGACGACCGGAACCTCTGCCGTTTTCGTCGCGGTCACGGGCATGTACTCGGTGACTTGCCGATCGACGTACTGGACTTCGTTCACCGGTTTCATGACGGTTCGTTTGGTTCTCTGGTATTCGGTGACAGGGACGGTCTGATAGACCGTCTGCGCGACCGGCTGTACGCAAGGGACACAACAATCGTTGAACAATTGCCCCCAGGCAGGAGAGGAAGCGGAAGCGGCAACCGTCGCGGCAGCCAGGCAAGCCCGATGAATTGATTTCGCGAACATGGTCTCTCGTTCCTAGAGAAAAAAGTTGTTACGGGAAGGGGCTGAGAGAAGGAATCACAAGGGAATTCGGCTACCGGCATCCTTTGCCGATAACCCCTTTGGGTGGCGAAGATGTAGGCAAATGGAAAAACGGGGTCAAGACGTTGGGCCGCGTTTGACGAGCAGCCGGAGAGTTACACCCGAGGAAAGTCGGGGAAACTGCACGAATTCCCGGCCTTTTCGTTTTTTTCAAGGTGTTTCGAGAATTGTCAAAAAGTTCGGTTCTCAGCGCTGACAGGTTGTAAAATATTCATAGAACGCGGGATTGCGCAATGGTTTCGCAACGCGGCAAAATCGGCTGTTGCTTGAATTTCCTCATGCGTTTGTTTCAACTGCGACGAAACAAATTGCTGACAATGTCCGGATAATTGATGAATTACGGCGATTTCGAATCACATTTACACCGGCTCTGGAGTTCCGTGCGGATCGAGAGGTCGTCGAGCTTTTCCCTGTTTACGTTCGGAGAATCGACGTTGCCGTATCGGTTGCTGCTCGAACCCGAAAATCGGGGAGACCTCGTCTCGCTGACTCGGGGAACGGTCCGAATCACCCGTCCCGCGATTATCACTCCGGGAAATGCCGCTCCCGAATTTCGGAATTTTTTCGAAGCTGCCGAGGGGGAGGGAGTGGCTCAGTTTCTGTTGTCGCGTTCGGCCGGATTCTCGAATCTGAAATTCGAAAATGCGAGCGGTACGTCGCGGTACGTGAGCGACAGCGTCGAGGAAATCGTCTCGAAACTGAACCGGGAACTCGAACTCGAGGAAGACCGGGAAACGGGGATTCTGATCGCACCGTCCGAGCTGGGTTGGGTGGCCTTGATGCGATATGCCGCCGAGCGCGTGATGCGCAGCGCACCCGACAACATTCAGGAATTGCGCGAGCGGGGCTTTCTCGATTTCTGAGACGACTTCTGCTGTTTCAGTGAATTCGGAACCTGATTGACTGCCGGTTCCGCGTGCTCGTCCGAACGTTCGAAGACGAGCGGATGATCGGATTCGGGATCGGCGACGCGGAGTGAGATTTTCCCTTCCAGAACTTCGGTCAGCAGATTTCCGCACACTTCCTGACGCCACCCGCTCGCCAGTTCGGGCACTTGCGCGGCAGGACGTCCTTCGAGCGACCAGCGAACGAATTCTCGCAGCGTCGAGTTGGTTGCGATCATCGACATCGCGATGTTTCGCTCCGAACACAAATTCGCCAGCGCGAGGCTCAGCAGTTTGCCGATCACATGGTCGTCCTGGCTGTTATCCTGCCGGTGCGACGAAATCCGCTCGGGAAGTTCGCCTTCGGAGAGTCCCCGGGCGATTCGAACGGCCTCCACCATTTCCCCGAGATAGCGGCGAAACCGGCTTTGCTCCATGTCCCGCGTCACCAGCAACTCGCTTTCGCTTTTCGGCTGACGACGCGCCAATTCCAGAATGAGATCGTCGCGCAGAATCACGCGGGGAGGTTTGTTGCGTTCCCGCGCGATTTTCTCCCGCCAGTTGTAAACTTCCCTGGCAACCGCCAGTTCCCGGCGTCCCAATCGGTGCAGGCCCGATAATTTCATCCAGCCGGGACTGGCAAGATCGTCGGCGATCCCGTCGATCGTATGCCGAAATTCGTCTTCCGCCCACGTCAACCGCCCGCGTCGCTCCAGATCGGCGCGTTGAATCTTCCAGATCGGGAGTACGTGAATGACGTCTTCCAGCGCGTACTTTGCCTGCTTGGGTAAAAGGGGACGACGTTTCCAGTCGGTTCGAGTTTCTTTGCCCTGCAATGTTTTCCTCAGAACGCGGCTGACGATGTTCGTGTAGGACAACGGATAACTGCGGCCCCGGAACGCTTCAGCGATCTGAATGTCGTACAGATTGTTCGGCCTCACGCCCCCTTCGACCAGACAGAACCGAATCTCCGCTTGTCCTCCGTGAACGACAACGGTGATCGATTCATCCGCCATGATGTTCCACCAGGAAGACAGATCGTCGATTTCCAGCGGATCGACCGCCACACATCGATCTTCCGTGGCGAACTGCATCAGGCACAGTTCGGGATTATAAGAATTCTCGGAGACAAACTCCGAGTCGAACGCGACGAGTCCGGCATCGCGGATGTGTGCGCACAGACTCTCGAAGTCCTGCTGGTTGTCGATCAGTGAATCCGGCATGTCAGAAACAACACCAACGTGGAATAAAATTGTTCGAGTCAGCCTCGGGCGGTGATTAAGAGTGTGTATCTTGCTGTTCCCGGGTCTGTAGAGCAAGTCCCTAGTGTCAATTTCAGCCGATCAGTCGTGTGTCCTGCGACCGGTCAGTAGAGTTCGAAATGCGGTCAACGCATCTCGTATTGCCGCAACATCGTGTACGCGGATCACGTCGGCACCCAGCAGCGACAAGGCCGCCGAAACCCCGATCGTTCCCGCCGTTCGCTCGTCGACAGGGCGGCCCAGAATCTTCCCCAGAAAACGCTTGCGGGAGTGCCCGACCAGCAGCGGCCGTCCGAGCGAACGCAACTCGCTCAGATTCCGCATCAGTTCCAGATTGTGCTCGGCCGTCTTGCCGAATCCGATACCGGGATCGAGCATGATCCGCTCCTGATCGATGCCGCAACCGGCCATCAACTCGACCCGTTCGGAGAGAAAACCGCGCACGTCGGAAACGACATCGTCGTAGGTCGGATTGTCCTGCATCGTGCGGGGGGTCCCCCGGATGTGCATGACGATGATGCCGCAATCGGAATTCGCGCAGACCGACATCATGTCCTCGTCGAAAGTCAGTCCCGAGATATCGTTGACGATATCGGCGCCCGCCGCGAGCGCTTGCCGGGCAACTTCGGCCTTGGTCGTATCGATCGAGATCGGAACCTTCGTTTGCTGACGGAGCGACTCGATCACCGGAATGACTCGGTTCAATTCTACGTCAACCGAAACGGGTTCGGAATCCGGTCGCGTCGATTCGCCTCCGATGTCGAGTACGTCCGCCCCCTGTTCGGCAAGCGCGAGAGCATGTTCGACGGCCCGCTCGGTTTGAAGAAAGTTTCCCCCGTCGGAAAAACTGTCGGGGGTGACGTTCACGATTCCCATCAGTCGGGCGCTTCCCGTCAGTTCCCATTTCGTCCGGCGAAACCGCCAGATCAGCGGTTCGAATCGATCGAAAAGATCGCTCATCGGTCCTCCAGCCAGTTGAGACGTCCGGGATGCCAGAATCGAATGTGTGCGATGAGAGCGAGCAGACACAACATCCCGAGACTCAGTCCGATTCCCCACCGGAACGAGTCCGGCCGATACTGCCAGACAACCGTATGCTCGCCGGGAGAGAGTTCCACTCCGCGAAACATCCCTTCAACTCGAACGGGTGTTGCAGGCTCTCCGTCCACGTTCACCTGCCAGCCGGGAAACAGCAGTTCGGTCACGACGAGTTGTCCGCTTTCGGGAACTTCGACCTTCAAGACATGACGTTCCGGTTCGCGTTCGATCCATTCGATTGTGGTTTCTTGCTCGACAGCTTCGGCGACCGATTGACTTGCGGGCTTCCAGAAAACTCGTCCGCGGGGATCGCTCAATTCATAAAGATAGAGGGGATCGCTCGGCCTTCGTCCCCAGGCGGCGTTCAGAAAGGGATCAGGCTCTTTCAGCACGAGTTGACAAGGCCAACCCGAAGAGAGCGGTTGCTGAGTGAGAAGATGCGTCACACCGGTCTGGCGGAGTCTCTCGCTGAATTGTGCGTCGTGCTCGATGAAACCGTTCTCATCACGAGTTTCGGGAGCGGGGGGAATCCGA
>DATKCB010000553.1:0-2954 GCA_035513495.1 Planctomycetaceae bacterium
GAGATCTTTCCCAATCTCGATCCTTACGACACCAAAGGACTCGATTACGGTTTCTCGATCGGACGCCAGCCGATGTTGTTTCAGCAGGGATTGCTGATCAACGAGGATATGATCGACGCGGCGACGGTGACGCGAAATACATTATATGGTGGAGGAAATCTCAACCTCCGCATGACGGGTGTGTACGGATGGAACCGGATTCACCGCAATAACAACGTTCCCGACGACAATGCCCAAATGGTCGGACTCTTTACGGAAAGCGATTATCGCTGGGCGACGGTGAATACCGACGTGGCGTTTGTCTCGTCGGGATCGGGGACGCTTCGCGATAGTCTGGCTTTCGGACTGAGTGCGATCCGCCGAATTCAGGGTCATCACAATATCTACAATTCGTCGGCTCACATTCTGGGATCGATCGCGACTGAGGGAGAAACCGCCGCTTCAGGAGACGGATTACTGCTCTTTCATCAACTCTCGTGGACACCCCATCGCTCGGACGATCTGATTTATCTGAATGCATTCTGGGCCATCGATCAGTTCACATCGCCGGCGCGAGGGACCTTGATGGGAGGTCCGTTGGGACAGGTCGGGATTCTGTATTCCGCCGCCGGACTCGGCCGGTATGGAGCCGCTCTCAGCAATGAAGCGAGCAGTGCTGCGGGCGCGAGTCTGGGTTATCAATTCTTCTTCGACGAAACCCGCCAGCAGATGATCTGGGAAGTCGGTGGCCGTTCGGATACGAACGGAATCGACCGGGCGGCGATTGCGACGGCGCTGCAGTATCAGCGGGCGTTCGGCCAGCACTGGATATTTCTCGTGAACGGCTTCGTTTCGAAGCGGGAAGAGCAGGGGGTGATCCCCGGCGCGCGTCTGGAAGTGCTGTATCGTTTCTGAATTGTGGAGCAGACTATTTCTGCTTCTGTCTCGGAGCGTTCTGGTATTTGTCGAGCTCGTTCCAGCCGACGACGCAGCGGAAACCACAGTGGAACGAGCCGCTGATTTCGTCTCCTTTCATCCGCGATGAGACGCGATAGCCGAGGCAATAGTTCTCGTTGCACATGAAGGATCCGCCGCGCTGGACCCGCTTGACGAACTGCGGTTCCTGGGGATCGAAACTCTCAGCAGGCCCCCGAGGATTTCGCTTGGGGCTGTGAGCGTAATAGTCGGGACGGTAATAATCCGAAGTCCATTCCCAGACGTTCCCCAGCATGTGATACAGACCGTAATCGTTGGGAGGGAATTGATCGGAGATTACGGGAGCGGTGTGTTTGTATCCGTCTTCGATTTTGCGTTCGATGGGGAACGTTCCCTGCCAGATGTTGATCCGCCACTTGCCGGGACCGTCGGGATTGCGCTCGTTGCCCCAGGAGTAGGACAGCCCTTCCTTTCCTCCGCGAGCGGCGTATTCCCACTCGGCTTCGGTGGGGAGGCGCTGGCCGGCCCACTTGCAGTATTCCATCACGTCCTGGTAATTGACGTGAACGACCGGGTGATCCATTTTTCCCTCGATGTTCGAATCGGGGCCGTGCGGATGCCGCCAGTCGGCTCCCTGCACGAGTTTCCAGACGTGATACGGCCAGAGCGGATCGCTGGTGTCGATCTCCGAGGCATCAAACGCGGGATTGAAACAGATCGAGGCCGGCTTCAGATTCTCCTCGGGGATCGCGCTGATGTCGGGTACCTGTCCTTTGTATTCCTCGCGCGAATGATGGAGTTCGGCGTAGGTTTTGTAACCCGTCGCAGCGACAAAGCGGGAGAACTCAGAGTTAGTGACTTCGGTGGCATCCATGTAGAACCCGTCCAGGGCGACACTGTGGAACGGAAGTTCGTCCGGCTTGGATTTGGCAAGATCATCCTGCCCGCCCATCTGGAACTCTCCGCCGGGAATCCAGACCATTCCTTTCGGAATTTCGGCGGGAGCTTCGGTCACGAGAGGATGTCCGTCCTTGGGCGGATGTTCTAGCGGGCCTTTTTCTTGAATGGGAGGTGAGTTCAGTACGATATGTTTCGGTCGTCTCAAGGCATTCGAACTATCCTTGTCGCCGCCGGATTTTTCATCGGGAAACGATTCGTTTTCAAAGGAAGCTTGCTTGGGCGAGGCTTGGTTCGGCGAAGCAACTTGCTGTTCGGTTGGAGCGGGATTCTCCCCTGAATTACGGTAGGACGCAAATATGATCCCCGCACAAATCGTGACGGAGAACAACAAAGCAATCAGCGGTCCACGATGCATGAGATTCTCACCGAGTGAGGACAATTCGAATTTCAGAGCTTTAAAAATATCTGGAAATTCATTGTAGAACCCGACTCCAGCTCGATCAAATCCGGTTGCTCGAAAAAAACGCATTGCCGGTCGTTCTGTGAGAGAAACGACCGGCAATGTCAGTAGTTAATTTCACTCAATGACGATCAGGATTTCAGACCGACGTTGAGGTAAGCGTGCACGTGTGGTGCTCCGCGGAAGTGCGACACGAAGGTCGGTCCTTCGACGCGCCAGATGTCCCACACCTTGTCGTTTTTCAGGTCGCCCTGCTGGTAGAAGGCCATGTGGAGCTTTTTCAGACCGCCACCCTGCTTGAGGAATCCGAGGGCCTCTTCGACGTCGCCGTCGCGGTACGGAGCGAGAATCGTTTTGATGACCGACTCGAACAGTTCGAGCTGATCGTCCGAGAGATCGCTGCCGGCAAGTCCTTTGAACGAACCGTTTGTGCCTTGCAGCAGCACGTCGTTTTCCCGGGGAGGTGTTTCCAACAGAGCTTTTTCGCGCTGCGCGGGATCGAGCGCAGCGAAGACTTTGTTGGCGGCTTTCGTCTGATAGTGGAAGAGGTTTTCGTCCGGGTCTTCTTCGCAGTGCCCATAGACGACCGGTCCGCCGAAAGCGACACCGTCGACGGAATTTCCATCGGCGCGAATCGTCAGATGCCGGCCGGTCATTACCCATTCAAATTTGGCGGTAC
>DATKCB010000554.1:0-5612 GCA_035513495.1 Planctomycetaceae bacterium
GTCGGCGGTCGGTTCCGCGGGTGTTCCGTCATCCAGTGCGAAGGCGTGTTTCAGCCAGTTCATCGCGTCGGTCCTCCTCTCATGTCCGCTTCACAATACCAACGAGTCGATCGCAAATCGACCGGCATAATCGGAACAATCGGTTTTTTTTCGCCAACGCCAGCGGCGAGTCCGTAAACTCAGGCGCGCGTTACAAGAAGCGTAACAGTCACGAAACCCCGAAAGCCGATCAAAATGAGACGCGAATCGGCGAAACTACTTGCAACGTACACAATGCCTTTTAGAATAATAGAGTGACCGTTTTCTCGGCGCAATCCGTACTCTCCTGTGAATTGACTTCCGGAATTCGAGTCGGGTTGCCGACGACAGGAGCGGGCATTCTCAGATTCAAATCCGATCGAGACCAAAAGTTCCTGTTCGAGCGGGTCCGCTCGGAGGGGTCTTTGGTGACACTTTCCTGACGACACATCTTGTTAATTCTCGGAGCATCGAGGTCATGGCGAAAAAGTATCTCAATCTTGAAGAAGCGGCCGACGCACTCGGTATTTCGACAGGGGAACTGAACAAACTTCGAGAGCGGGGCGCGGTTCGCGGTTTTGCCGATCAATCCTCGTGGAAATTTCGCACCGAAGATATCCAGAACTATGCGAAAACCGCGGGGTCAGGCCAGCAGGATGACTCCTCGATTCTCTCGGATGACGATGAGCCTCTCGGCGAATCTCCCAGTGACATTCGACTCATTCTCGATGAAGATCTTTCGCTCGACGAAAGTATGGCCGATATTCCCTCCGTCGCCGATTCGGGAGAGGAATCCCCCAATTTTGATGAAACTCAAATCGACAGCAACCTGAATCTCCACAACATCCCCAATGCATCTGATGCCGATCAGACCGTGCTGACACCTTCCGATGACGACATTCAACTGCTCGGTGATGGTGCGATCGCTTCGGATGACAGTTACATTAATCTGGGCGATGAAGAGGTCGATGACGAAGGTCTGACGCTTGCTTCCGGCAGCAGCATTCTGCTCGGCGGTGAAGATGAGAGCGGCGTGGCCCTCGAAGAACACGACAGCGGAATCACGCTGAGTCCCGCCGATAGCGGGATTTCGCTCGAATCGCTGGACAGTTCGATCAACATTCGACTCGATCAAAATACCTTTTCGCTCGAAGATGACGGTGCGATACTCGGAGCGACTGACGACAGCGGAATCAGTCTCGACTCCGACGAGGAAAGTTCCATCGTCGGCAAAAAAGGTGACTCCGGTAACCTCGACGGAACGGTCGAGATGGACATTACCGACGACGACGACTTCTCCCTCGAAGACACGGCGTTCGAAATCGAAGCGACCACGGGATCAAGCGAGTACGAACTCAGCGGGATGGGTGCAGATAGCGGTGACGAAGACACGAGTGTACTGCTGCTCGATGACGACGATGATTCCAGCGCTGTCTCGCCAACTGCTCTCGGTGCCGCAGATGTGCTGTCCGATGCCTTCGACTCGGAGACCTTCGATCTCGCCGATGGCGGCGATTTCGACGACTTCGGCGGCGACAGCGATCTCCTGATGGAAGAGACCGTGGTCGGCGATGATGACGATTTCGACGACATGGAACTCGACGCGTTTGCGGCTGTCGATGAGGATTTCGAATTCGATGACGCCGAAGTTGGTGACGGGGGGAGCTTCACCGGACCCGTCGGAATGGGTCGAGTACCCGTTTCGCAGGAAGTGGAATTGGGGACCGGCACCTTTGTCGGAGTTCTGCTCTCGAGCATCTTCATGGCCGTGTGCGGCCTGATGATGGTCGATTTGATCCGCGGTATGTGGAGCTATCAACAACTCGCACCCTACAACAGCGCACTGCTCGATATGATCAAAAGCATCTTCGGGTGATCTGGCAGGTCGAGATTCCGCTCAATCAACACCCCGCTCCGCCGGGGTGTGTTTCTTATTGAGGGAGCATCGCTTCCCTGTTGAGGGGGGGGGCGCCAGTCGTTGACGGGGATCACAACAAACAAAAACGCAGGTTTGCACGCGGCCCACTTGACGTTTGCAGGCAACCCCTTAAACTTTTCGTGCGTCTATGTCGATTGGCTCCACTGTGAGAAACGGAGTACGCCGTTCCTCCATTTTCGGAAATTCATTACATGGCAGGTTCCGATCTCCCCGAACAAGCCGTTCATTTGCTGAAATTGGCGAAGCGGCTCGCGAGAGAAATGGAACTCAAAGCGTGCGTGCTGCTGGCCGACCGCCCGATGGATTTTTCCCTCGTCGCCCAAACGCTCGGGCGGCTCCCCTTGATCGTCTCCAGCGATAACGAGAGCATCCTGAACAAGGCGAAAGAGGTCGGAATCGTCGTCGTTCCGCTCCACAACGAGCCTGAAACGCGACAGCTTCAGTTGACGCAGACGCTGCTCGAGGCGATTGCCGACAACCTGCTGAAGGCGGGCGACAGAATTGTGGCGGTTTACCCCGGATTCGAAAAAGACTCTCTCGATTCGGTCAGTATTATCAATCTGACCGAACATCTGGCACGATTGACGGCGCGGGATCTCCAGCGGCTCGAAACGAAAGTTCCGCTGGAGATTCTCCGGACAATCGTCGATCTTGCGTTCGAAATCGGCCGGGAAGGGCGGGAGGGAAAGTCGGTCGGCACGCTGATGGTTGTGGGCAATCACCGAAAAGTCCTCAGCATGTCTCACGAGCAGGTCCACGATCCGTTCAAAGGTTACGGACGAAAGGAACGCTCCATTCGCTCCGCTCGCGTCCGGGAAAGCATCAAAGAACTCGCCCAAATTGACGGAGCCTTTATTATCGGGTCGGACGGGATCGTGTACGCGGCGGGGAGAATTCTCGATGCACCGGCTGAAGGATTGACTCTGTCCAAAGGATTGGGAGCCCGTCACTGGGCGGCTGCGGCGATTTCCAAAGCCTGCGAGTGCATCTCGATCGCCGTTTCCGAATCGACCGGCACCGTCCGGATTTTTCAGAACGGACGCGTAGTGCTCCGCATCGAACCGATGGATCGGGCGATGAAATGGAGAGATATCGAGACCGAACCGCCGCCTCCGCACGAGGCCTGAAACGAGCCGAGCGGACTGCGCTCCGGGCCGAGTTCGGTGGTCCGTCGCCGGCTCGATCCGTCGAGTGAACTGCACACCTCCAAGCAGCGTGGTGAATAGGTTCTTGAGATGTGTGTCGAGCCCCTACTGGTCCATTCACAGGACATAGGTGGCGAACAGGGGCTTCCGGGATGAGTAAAGTGCGTCGTGAGTCCTCTCAGATGGAATTCAGGAAGTCGAACTTGCCAAGTCGAAATTGATGTCTCCTGTCGGGGCGGTTATTCTGGAGACTCACGATTCTCCCTCTCTTATTTGAAAGCATCCGTTCACGATGTCACAACTTGCCAAGCGTCTTTTCATCGCCGGCTGTGCTGCTCTGTTACTGTTGCCGCAGCTCTCCCATGCTGCCGATCTCCCCACTAACGCGGCGATTGTGAAACGCATCAGCGCCGATCTGGAAATCCTGGCGTCGGACGAATACGAGGGTCGCGGTGTCGGAACCGAGGGACTGGCAAAAGCCTCCATCTACGTGCGGGATCAATTCCGCGAGGCCGGACTCGACGTGACACAGGTCGAGGGGGGAGCGTTTCAGTCGTTTAATCTTCCGAGCGGTGCCGAAATCGGCGAGCACAACGCGCTCGTCCTCAAAGGTCCGGACGACCAGTCCATCGAATTGAAACTGGGAGAAGATTACGAAGTCTGTTCCTTCGGCGGATCGGGGAAGCTCGAAGCGGAACTGGTCTTCCTGGGATATGGCATTGAGAACAAGAAGTTGAACTACAGCGATTTCGAGGGAATCGATGTCAAAGGGAAAATCGTCGTCATCATGCGACGAACGCCGCAGCAGACAGTCAAGGATTCCCCGTTCGGAGGAGCACATGGAGGGATTTCACGAGATGCGTCGCTGCAGACCAAAGTGAGTCTGGCCTTCGGGCATGGTGCGGCGGGCATCCTGTTCGTCAACGACCCCTACGCGGGACGGTCTAAACTGGAGAACGCCGAAGAACAAATCCAAAAGGCGAAAGACGGCATCGTCGGTGTCACTCGCGAATACGTCAACGCGGAGCACAAATCAGACGAGTTGCTCGGCAAACTCAAGGAATCATTGCAACGTCTGGACAATCTGCGAGAAGTCCACAGTTCGCTCGAAACCGACGAACTGATGAAATTCGGGTACGCCGGGACGGGCAAGCAAGGCGACCTGCCGATTGCCCATCTTCAGATCGAAGAACTCGACAAGGTTCTTCAAGCCTCGCTCGGAAAGACGTTGACCCAACTCGAAGCCGCCATCGATTCCGATTTCAAACCGCGCAGCGCAATTCTTTCCGGCTGGAAAGCCGAACTGCAGACCGACATCAAACTGATCGAAACCGAAGTTCATAACGTGATCGGCGTACTCGAGGGTGACGGTCCGCTGGCGGATGAAATCGTCGTGATCGGTGCGCATTATGACCACGTCGGATACGGGGGTGCGAATTCGCTGGCTCCCAACGTCAAAGAAGTCCACAACGGAGCCGACGACAACGGTTCGGGAACCGTCGCGCTGATCGAACTCGCCCGCCGGTTCGCCGCGGCGGAAAAACCGCCCCCCCGCAAAATTGTCTTCATCGCGTTTACGGCCGAAGAGCTGGGTCTGATCGGGTCGGATCATTACGTCAAGAACCCGGTCTTTCCACTCGACAAGACGATCGCGATGTTCAATATGGATATGGTCGGACGTCTCAACGAAAACAAATTAACGGTGTTCGGCACGGGAACATCTTCGCGCTGGAAAGACCTCGTCGTCGAAGAAGGCGAAAAACGGGACTTTCGTCTCTCGCTGCAGCCGGAAGGTTTCGGACCCAGCGATCATTCATCTTTTTACGGCAAAAAAATTCCGGTCCTGCATTTCTTTACCGGCACACATCAGGACTATCACCGTCCGACCGACGACACCGACAAGATCAACTACGAAGGGATCGTTCGCGTGGCGGACATGCTGGAAGCGCTGATCGAAAACACGCTGGAAAACGAAACCACTCCCGACTACATCGAAATCGCCCAGCGGGCCAACATCGGACGGAGCGGTTCGCGTCCGTACTTCGGTTCGATTCCCGACTTTAACTCCGAAATCCCGGGATATACCTTGTCGGGCGTGTCTCCCGGCAGCCCCGCCGACAAAGCGGGACTCAAAGCGGGCGACACGATCGTGAAGGTGGGAGAAATCAAAATCAGCGGTCTGGATGATTTCGACCTTGCCCTCAGACGCTTCTCGGCGGGCGACGAGATCGAGACGATTGTGCTGCGGGAGGGAAAAGAAGTGAAGTTAAAGGTGACACTGGCCCATCCGAAATGATTGAGTAAGAGACATGATAGTTGATATCCGGAAATCAGAATGAATTCTTCAACCGCTGAGGCACGTATCGCCACAGCTTCGCTCGTCCGTGTGCTCGATGAGATGTTGACTGTGGAACTATCAGACGGTCGCACGATAACCGTTCCGATCGCCTGGTATCCTCGTTTGTCGCACGCGAGCCAGAAAGAGAGAGACAATTGGCGATTGATCGGAA
>DATKCB010000555.1:0-10054 GCA_035513495.1 Planctomycetaceae bacterium
GCCAGGAGATGGCTGAGGTCGCGTTCCCCCGGAGTCAGGAGATCCTGCTGGAGCAAAATCTCGTTTCCGCGATACGCTTTGGTGGCGGCCATTCCGACGACGGAATCGATCTCCTGGTACAAGACGGCAACCTCCTTGAGATTTCCCAGATTGTCGCGCGGAATATCGACCTTTTGAAAATGGCTTTTCTGAAAGCGGTCTCCGACGTTGAGCTGGGCATTGTTATCGAGGGCGAGAAACGAAACTTTCTCCATCCGCGACGCCTGCTGAGCGAGATAGGCCCAATTGCAGATCGCTCCGACGATTCCCAGAGCCACGGCAATGATGATTCCCGGTAGTCCTCTCATGGTGTCATTTCTTTCTGATCTTCCGCCGAGATCTGGATCAATCCGCGAAATTGATTGTCAATCGATACGCTTACCTGCACGAACGCAACTCGTTCCGATCCATTCCTTCGAGAAAGGAACCGTCCCGTCAAACCGTTTGAACCCGATTTCCAACTGTTCTCTAACACAAATTCCCGTTCGCGGAAACGCGACTCCAACTCCTTCGACCAGGCTGAATGAGAACCGGTTCCCGTGAAAGCCAACAAAACGTGTCCGTGCGGAGAAGTCAGGGCGAGCGAGCAAACGGATGACTCCGGCAGCACGCTCCGCCAGTCGGACTCCGCGAGCGATTGCCGATCGCCGCCGGGCCACATCAACCAGACGCTCCACCGAGCCGAATCGAATCCCGATGGAAAGGCAAACCCCCAGCATACAACACGCGATGTAGAAACGTCACTCTCATTCGGCGATTGTCTGCCGGAAGACGACGATTTCAGCCCGACACACCAGATCAACGGACCGTCTTTCAGATAGGCGCGGACACCCTCGGGAGTCGTGCGAACCGGCGTTATGGTTTCGAGAGACTCCAGCATTCGTGTCTCGCGTTCGTCGGGAGGGGATTGCGGGATCGTTGCCCGTTCGCATCTGGCCAGAATCTCTTCGGACAGCATCTGTTCGATTTCTGTTCGGTTGCCGGAGAGTTCCGCTCGTTCCATGCCGAGTGTGGAATGACCGACTGCGATTCCGACGGGCAAGCCGCTCTCCCAGTCGGGAGGAATCAATCGATCGACAAACGCCTGAGACGACTGGAGAGTCAGGTCTTCGGGCTCGGTGTTCCACCAGCGGATGACCGACCCGCCCATCGAAAGACCGGCGATGACGAGAATTCCGACGGCTACCAGATCGGTCGTCCGGCTTGCGATACGTTTCCCCAGCCCGGTCAATCCCGGTTTGGACTCAGCAGAAGTGGCGGGTGGTTGTGGTTCGACGGTCTCAGGCGAGGGAAGGGGTGAGTGATCGGACATATCGAACGAATTCAGTAACCGAGTCCACCGAGGTTGCTCAAGTATTGTTGGAGCCTTTGGACTTCCTGTTCCAACTCGGTCCAGTGTTTTCCTCGGGGATAGGGCGGCGCGCCGGGATAAACAGGGAGCTGAGGTTTCTGTCTCGTGATTTCGTCGTTGTAAAGGCTGATCCAGGCTCTTCCCAAACTGCGGGGTATAAGATGAATTCTTCGCAGATACTGTTCAAAATCGGTCGCAGGTGCTTGTCCTCGCATCGCAGGCAGATAACCGTAGTCGATCCATTCGAGTTCACAACCTGATGGATGACGGTGAAAATTGGGAGGACTCCCACCCCGCGAGTAGTACCTGAATTCGGTATCGTTGTCCATCACGTCGTAAGCGTGCTGGATGCCTCCCAGCAAATTGTCGGGGACCATCAGGCTCTGGCGACTGGCGAAATCATTGCGGAGACCTTGCTGGTGAACGTTCTGCAGTCCCTGCAACAATCCTCCCAGATACGGCAACTCATCCGGTTCCACATCGTAAAGCTCATCGACGCGGCGGTCGCTGTTCCAGCTTGGGCCGATGTCTCCGAAGTTCCAATCGCCCGAGAGAAATTCCATCGAGTGATTTACGTTGAATTCCGACTGGTTCAGAATCGCCGCGATCGGGAATCTCTTTCGTTTGCGGGCCGTTCCCAGATGCGCACCGCGTTCGGCGAACATTCGCCGGTCGACGTTGGTGAAATTGCCGGAGAGGGGAGGGGGGACGTCCTTCGACCAGCCGTCGACTTGGGGATAAGGATCCTGCAAGGGATTTCCCATCAATGCTTCGGAGTATTCCTGCAGTTCCTGGTTCCAGTATTGACTGTCGAGCTGGGAGATCCTGGGACCTCCGCCGGAGGAGAGCGTTGCGGAGCCGGTCCAACTCGAAGGGAGCGGATTGCGCACGCGATCGTACACGTACGACGATCGGCGAAACGCTTGCGATTGCGTAGCGGCATAGTGCGAATTGGAATGTGATTTGATCTTCCAACTGGCCGCGTCGCCGAAGTTGACCATCAGCGCCCCGAGGAACACCAGAAAAGGAGTCAACAACACCATCTCCACCGGAGCGAGTCCGCTGCGGCGGTGGCGTTTTCCAGAACTGATTTGGAGCGTGCGTTTCATGGTGAAGCGTTGCTTGAATTTACAGGATTGTCCCACTCAGTGCATATTGATCTGCCGAACCTGATCGAGATCGATGCTTTGCAGATTGATGTTCTGATCCGCGAGGATTTCGAGCAGATACGGGTTGGAGACGGGAACCAGCCGCGTTCTCCAATTCTGGTTAAACAACGACCAGCTTCTGCGGGAAGACGGCCAGTTATCGGCATTCAGATATGTCCCGGTCTGAAACTGCGTGACGTTATCATCCGCACTCCATTGATCGTCGTAAACCGGAATTTCCCACGGACAGCAATGCAGTCTGCGAGCGGGAAGGAACATTGCAGCTTGCGAGAAGGCGACCGCAGTGTTCTGGCCGCCTCCCACATTGATGGGATTTTTGAATACGCCGCCTGCGAATTCACGAAGGTGCGGCCACGAGACGACCGCGACGAAGTTGTAATCCATTTCGAGTGCGTACTGGTCGGGGTGAAAATAGTCGTTCGAGTGATCGTAGGTGCGAGGTCTGCCGACCGGATTGCCGAATCGGTCCTCTTCCTGAGCGCTCTTCCAGGACCGAGAGTCCTCACCACGAATCACGAAAGGAAGGTTTGAGCGGGGAAATTCTTTTTCCAGGAGTTTGTCGAGTTGCTTGCAGGTAAAGATTCGCCAGAAATTGGCGAGTTGGGATAAACTCCCTTGAAATCTCCCCAGTCTCGGTCCTTGCGGTCGTTCCGTGAAGTATTCGTCGGCCCAATCACGAATCCATTGTTCGAGATAATGCTTGGCCAGATTGCTGCGGGTGTCGTACGAGACGATGTAATAGCGATCATCCGGTGACAGCCCATAGGGGGGAGTAAAGCGATAAGAATCCACGCTGACGTTCGAGACGGAGACGTCTCCTCCCTGGTTGGTCGGATTGATGACCGGCAATGTTCGATTGAATCGGTCGTCTTCCCGGTAATCTTCGAAACGCGTTCCATCTGATCGGTACATCGTGGCTTGCAAGTCCTGACCCCGATGCTGGCGCGTGAAACCCGATCCGTGCCGACGGGCGATTTCGTCAGCCGCCAGTTCGGCCATTTCGGGCGTCATCTCGACCACCGCTTTTTGAAACTGGGTAATTGGTCCGCCTTCAAACGCATCCGGAGGGACTGCCTGATTATCAACCGGGAATGTGCCGTCCTCTCCACGCAGCAGATATTCGAAGATCGACAGCGTCAGATCGGCGTGCATCGATTCCATATTTCCGAAGTGACGGACCAGTGCTCCTTCATAACCGAGCGTCTGATCGTCAGCGCCGGGCAGACTCTGTTGCGGCCCGGTGCTCCGGTCCTGTTGCAACATCTGTCGCAACAGTTCGGGATCGCCGCCAATCTTCTGCTGAATCGCGATCGCGAGGTTTTCGAACTTCGGGAACAATCCGGCAGCCGCCTGTTGCATGGCGCGCGAGGCATCGAGCCATTCGGCGAGAGTATCGGGAGTGAACCGCTCGGCGTAGCGCTGGTTCCCTTCCCGCATGTAGGCGGTCAGCGCGAACACTTCGCACAGCAGATGGTTCGAATACGTGATTGCGTTGACTCCCCGCGTGACGGTCAGCGAGCCCGAGTAGACTGCCGCATCGGCGGCGTTCTGCATGCGGAGTTTGTCGTCGAGGTGTCGTCCGACGTTGAACACCATCCCGAGCAGAATCGTGAGCAGAAAGATCGTCCAGACGCCCAGCACGCTGATCGCTCCGCGTTCGTCCCGATGCAGACGCTCTGCGAGCCGTCGCGGATTCAGTAACAGACCGAATCGCGAAAGCAGGTTGTCTGATTGAGGATTCTCTCCTCTAGAAATCATCCTGCTGCTCCGGAAAGAGGGGGATCAGTCCGTCGTTATTCATCGTGGCCGAGCCGTGAATCACGATCGTCCAAGTGCCGGTTTCATCAGCTTCGTGACTTTCGTATCGCTGCCGTTCGGAGGGATCGACGGTGTCCATATGGCGATGACGGTAAGGAAAACGTGACGTGGGATCGCTGCCGGGATCATCGTTCCAGTCCCAATACAGAAAGCGATCCTGTTTGGCTGTGCTGTCTTTCAGTTTGTCTCCATCGCTGTTGCGGCGTCCCAGCACGTTCAGCCAGCGCGCCGGTCCGGGGAGGAGCGCAAAGCGGTGATAGACGTGGACAGTGACGGGATCCTGCCAGCCGACCTCGTTTTCCTGAAACTCGAAATAACCGTTGGACTGGGGATTGTAATTCGTATGGTTCCAGGGGTTGTACGTGGGACCGTTCAGCGTGTGGGGACCGGCAGACTGATGCAGATCGCGCCATTCGGCGAAGACTAAGGTATTGCGTTCGGCCCAGGCGATTTTGCGGGTGATCTGGTTGCTCGCGATGTTCGCCTGATTTCTCGTTTTATTTGGATTTCTGGTTTCGAATTCGTTCGCCATCGCCAGATAGATGTTGCGCGTTGCGTTTGCAGCAGAGTTCATTGTGGAATAACGATTGCCGACGAATAAGCCTTTGTCGTCCGAAGGACTGAACGGAGCCATCCCCAGAACTGCTGCCGTCCAGATGCGTCGATACTTGCTGCTGCTTTGGAGCGCCTGAGGGCCCATCGTCACGCGATACGGAGGATCCCAGGGATTGTGATATTCACACAGAAGATCCTGAGTGGTTCGGTAGGGGGCGACGACTTGATTCGGCGGTTCGATCATCGAGCCGGGATTGTAGTCCGGGCTCCAGGGATCGATGTCGGGGTTATGTGGAGTGATTCCCCGATCCGAGACCGAAGCCGGGAGCCAGACAACCGCAGCCCGAACACCGGCGTAAGCCGAGTAGTGAACTCCCATCATCGCGACGATCAACTGCGAGATTTGCAGAATGAAGGTCACGATCAGAATAAAAAACGGCAGAGTGAGCACAAACGCGAGCGATTGAACCCCGCCGTCTTGACAGGTGTGGAGCTGTTTCAGGCGGGAGAGATTCCAGCGTGCTCCGCTCAAGCGGATTGACAGGAACAGCGCGAAAAACGAACCGAGCAATATGTAAAAGAGCGGCAGACAGGGTTCGAGAATGGCACGATTCATATTGCCGACGTCCGCTTTTCGTCGTGGGGCAGGTTTGTCACCTGCCGGAACAGGCTGCAATCCTGTGACCGAACTGTTCTCAATGGCAGGTTACAAACCTGCCCTTCATTCAGGTCTTCGCAGGCTTGGAAGCCCACGCTACGTCGTTAGCAAAAAATTCCCCCTGTGTGAAGCCAGGGCTTGGCCAGGATGATGCAACCGGCGGCGAATCCTGCCGGGGCCAGAAACAGCCAGCGTTGCATCGGTTGTCGTTCTTCGTCGGTAGGTGGAATCCAACCTTTCGCCTGAAAGACCAGTCGGAGATGTTCCCACGATTTTTTGAGAATGTGAATGAATCCCAATTTCCAGATGAGAATCGCAAGCCCCATGATGCTGCCGAGAATGAAGGTCCAGAGCATCGCTTCGATGCCGTCCTGAATTCCCAGAAACGCTCCCATCATGGAGATCAGCTTGACGTCGCCTCCTCCAATGTTGAACAGGATAAAACAGGCCACCATGATAAATCCGCACAACGCGAATCCCATCGCGGAATCCTGAAGACCAATCCAACCTCCGATCGCCAGATTCAATATCAATCCAAGTACAATTCCCGGATAAGTATTCCAGTTGTAGATTTTGTGTTCGCGGACATCCGTCACCGAAGCCACTGCCAACAGAGCCAACATGCACATCTCAATGACCGGCAAAATTCGGCCCCTGTCTGTTCGCTGTTGTCAGCAATATCATCGATCGCTCAGAAACTCTGATCGTTTGTGACGTTTTCTGATTCGGCGTCGAGTTCTTCCATCCGATTGTCGAACATATCCCGAACTTTGGGCCAGCCGATCTTCACGATAAAGATCAGAATCGGGATCGCGATCGCTCCGATGATCAGAATGGTTTCCAGAGAGACCGCCCCCCGTTCGTCGTTGTGAATCCGACGCATCAGGCCGCGAAAACTGTTATCACGTTTCATTTGAATTCTTTCCGATTAAAAATCTGTTCGTATGGGGTTTGGCAGGCCTTAGAGAAACGGCCAGGAAACCCAACCGCAGATCATCGCGTATACAAACTGCAACAGTTCCAGACCGTACGTCATCACAATGATCAAAACGGAGAAGACCACTCCCATGATCATCACATATTCTAACGACCCAACTCCGCGACGACGCGGATTCGGTCGAACAGGTTGTCTGGTAATCTGTCGCATCAGGTGCCTTGGGCAATCGCGGTACTAGATCTAACCCAGTTCATCGGCCTCAGAGTCGTGCAGAATTTCCTTTCTCTGCACACTTTACGACTAAAACAATTCCATAAACCATGATATCAACAATTCTTACGACCGACAGTCCGATTTTTTGAATTTCTCCACGTTGGACTATGGTCGTGTTAAACAGTTACTCCCAAAGGCTTTCGGAATGTTTGATCAGTTTGTCGAGGCCGTGTCCGCGAGCTTCTTTGCTGAAGGAGGGGAGTTTTCCGGTTGGTTCGAGGCTCATGATCAGATTTCCCTTGGAATCTCGTCCCCGAAGCTGGTTTTCGAAAATATCGCGAAACTGAAACTGTCCGTCCTTGTCCAATTCTGGAACTTCCGTGATTTTTGTGATTCTGCGCGATCCGTCTTCGGTGAATCGTGTGATCTGCACGACCAGGTGAATCGCCGAGGCCACCTGTGCCCGCGCAACGTAAATCGGCAACTGAACGTCCGACATCAGCGACAAGGTCTCCAACCGGATCAACGCATCGTAGGCGGAGTTCGCGTGAACCGTCGTCATGCTCCCCGAGTGCCCGCTGATCATCGACTGCACCATATCGAGCGCTTCACCACCGCGCACTTCACCGACGATGATCCGGTCGGGCCGCATTCGCAGTGACGCCCGGAACAATTGCCGAATCGTCAGTTGACCGCGTCCCATCGAGTCTGCCTGTTGTGCCTCCAGGTACAGGGTGTGTTTCTGACCGAGTTTGAGTTCGGAGCTGTCTTCGATCACGACAAGTCGCTCTTCTTCGGGAATGCACCTCGAGACGGCGTTGAGCAGCGTCGTTTTGCCGGTTCCGGTTCCACCGGAAATCACCATGTTCTTGCGGAGCTTGACGCAGATGTCGAGAAACTCTGCCGCTGCGGGAGAAAGGCTTCCCAATCGCAGGTAATCGTCGAGTCCCAGAATATCGCGCTTGAATTTTCGAATCGTCAGATAGGTACCCCTTCGAGCGGAAGGGGGGATGACAGCGTGTACGCGCGAGCCGTCGGGAAGTCGCGCGTCGAGAATCGGACGGTCTTCGTCGATTTCTCGCCCCACGTATTGTGCGACGTTGTGTACCGCTGTCTGAAGTGCGTCTTCGCTGGGAAAGCGGGAATCGGTCTCGTACAGTTTTCCGTGACGTTCGACGTAAACTTCGTCGTAGCCGTTGACCATGATTTCGGTGACGGAATCATCGAGAAGATGTTCGCGGACCGGGGACAGAAAGAAATCCAGGCTCGCCTCAAAAATCGATTCACGGGACATAGTTTAGCTTCAGTTCCGATCGGGCCGATGATCCAGCCAGTATGACAGGGTTGGGCAGGGAATCACAACGCTGATTCTCAGAGGTGGAGGGAATCGGCGGAAGTTGTCGCTGCAGCACGTCTTAGCCGGTCGTTGAGTGCTCGCCCTAATCCTTCGTTCGGAAACCACTCAGCCAGAATTCTCTTTGGGCCAAGTGCATCAAGTCGTCGGAGCGCGGAAAAGAAGCCTGCCGCGCATTCCTTCAAATCGCCGGTCATCGAGAGGATTTCGCAATGGTGATTCTCGACGGAAAACGACACCGGACGCGAAAGAAGGAGAGCGTCTCCATCCGCAAGATCGGGCGCAGAAAGGGAATCCTTAACCACCAGCGGAGTGCGCGGAGCATAATGGCGTAAGAGCATCCCGGGAGCGAGTTGGGGAGAGGATTCAGAAGCTCTGTTCCCCGGATCGCTGCCGGCAATTTTCATCTCAACGTGTCCGATAGTCTGTTCGAGTTCTTCGACGTCCAGACCGCCCAGACGAAGCACGGTGGGTTGTGCACCGAGCAGACTGACAATGGTCGATTCCAGACCGACCGAGCAGGGGCCGCCGTCGAGGATGTAATCGATCCGATCTCCGAGTTGTTCTGCAACGTGTTCTGCGGTGGTCGGGCTGACGCAACCAAAACGATTCGCGCTCGGAGCTGCGATGGGAACGTCGGCAACTTTGAGCAGTTCCAGTGCGAGAGGGTGTGACGGAATGCGAACAGCGACGCTGTCGAGTCCGGCAGTCACGAGATCGGGAACCGCGGTGGTTTTGGGAAAGATCAGCGTCAATGGCCCGGGCCAGTAACTTTCGATGAGCAGCGAGGCCGCCTCAGGAATGCTGCGCGCCACCAGCGGAAGTTGATCGATCGTCGCGAGATGAACGATTAGAGGATCAAAAGTCGGTCGCTCCTTGGCTTCAAAGATCCCCGCAACCGCTCGTTCGTCGAAGGCGTTCGCGCCGAGTCCGTAGACGGTTTCCGTGGCAAAGCCGACCAGTTTACCCGATCGCAGCAGTTGGGCTGCGCGAGATACATCGTTTCCGATCTGACAATTCATACGAACGACATCTGTAGAAAATAAACTTCCAGACGAGCGTATGAGCTTACCTTGGTTGTCTCAGCGTTCCCAGTAAGTCGAACAAACAGTCGAGATCGATCAAGATCGCGTTTCGTTCCATCAGTCCTCGAGGATCGTTCCGACGAACCGGGTGTCAGAATCCGGGTTTTACTTCTTCGCTGTATTCGAAGACCGGTTTGAAAGGCTTTGAGCGATCCGGATTTGTGCGCTCCGCACTCGCGGGAATGGCGCGTCGTTCCGAACGTCCACGTTGATACGAGACGTACTGGGTATTCGGTTGTTCCTTGCTGGGGCGGATCCGAGCCATCATCTCCTGAGCGGGCTGGAATTCGGGATCGATCTGGAGAACTCTTTCGAAGTGACGCTGGGCGGAGATCAAGTCTCCCCGTGTGTGGCAGATTTTCCCCAGATTGTAGTGCGAGTCGCGTTCCGAAAGGAGGGTTCGAAATTCGTTGTAAGCCCCTCGAGCGTCACCCGAGTTCGCCAATGCCACTGCGTAGTGAAAATGGATGTCTTTGTTCTGTGGATCGAGTTGAGCGGCTCGTTTCAACATTTGAGTTGACTGATTCCACTGTGACTGTTCGGCGTAGAATTGAGCAACCTGCAACAGGACAGTCGGATTGTCGGGAGATTTTTTCAGTACGGACTGGAACAGTTCCCCGGCGTCAGCGGCTCGTCCCTGCTGCATCAGGACGCGGGCCAATCCCAGTTTGGCTTGCTCGTGATCCGGCTGCATATTCAGAACTAATCGATAGGATTTTTCGGCTTCACCGAGATCCCCGGTTTCTTCCTTCCATTGCCCGTAGGTGAGATGGACGCGCGTCGGGTTTTTCAAATCTTTGGAATTTTTCAGCGCTGCGGTCGATTCTTCGTTGAGAGCGACGACCGAGGAGTCCTTCGATGGTCCTCTGAATTTC
>DATKCB010000556.1:0-8217 GCA_035513495.1 Planctomycetaceae bacterium
GCGATCTGGGCCGACATGCTCGACCGGTTCTGAGCGGTGTCATGGAAAAGTGGAACGTTCAACACGCCGAGACATGACCATGAGCAAAATTCGCTGGGGGATTCTGAGTACCGCCAGAATCGGAACCGCCAAAGTCATTCCCGCGATGCAGCAGGGGAAGTACTGCACCGTGACGGCGATCGCCTCGCGTGATCTCGCCCGCGCACAATCCGCAGCCGGGAAATTGGGCCTCTCCAAAGCTTACGGCAGTTACGAAGAGCTGCTGGCCGATCCCGACATCGACGCTGTTTATAATCCCCTGCCGAACCATCTGCACGTCGAGTGGTCGCTGAAAGCCATCGAGGCCGGAAAGCACGTCCTGTGCGAAAAGCCGATCGATCTCAGTTCGGTCGAAGGACAAAAACTGGTCGCTGCGGCTGCCGCCCATCCCGAACTGAAGGTCATGGAAGCGTTCATGTATCGCCATCATCCCCAGTGGCGAAAGACGAAAGAACTCATCTCCGCGGGAGCGATCGGTGAACTGCGGAGCATCCAGTCGCATTTTGCCTACTTCAACCGGGATGCCGACGATATCCGCAACAAAGCGGAACTCGGAGGCGGAGCCTTGATGGACATCGGCTGTTACTGCATCTCGCTCTCGCGGTTTCTGTTCGAGGGGCAGCCGAAACGTGTGTTCGGACTGGTCGAGCGCGATCCCGATTTCGGGACCGACCGGTTGACCTCGGGGATCCTCGATTTCGGCCGGGGGACGTCCACCTTCACCTGTTCGACACAGATGTTTCTCTCGCAACGAGTCAACATCTACGGAACGAAGGGCCGGATCGAAATCGAAATCCCGTTCAACGCACCGCCCGATAAACCGACGCGGCTCTGGCACCAGACGGCCGGATCGTTCGACGAAATCGTGCTCGACGTCTGCGATCAATACACGATTCAGGGCGATCTGTTCGCGCAAGCGATTTTGAACGACACGCCGGTACCGACGCCCCTCGTCGATGCCGTGCAGAACATGCAGGTGATCGAAGCGGTCTTCGCGAGCGCGGAATCCGAAACCTGGAAAAGTTTCTGAAAGAAACCTCATGCAAGCCGACGAACTTCGCGCGCTTCAGGCGCCCTTGAAAGAGCAGTACAAATCCGACCCTTCCGCCGCGCTCGTGCATATGAGCGTGACGGGCGAACTCGATCCCGCACGGATCGTTTGCCGGCTCGAACCGTCCCCCTCGCGCGAAGCCGGACTGCACCCCGCTGCGGGGGGACCGGCCGAACTGGCGTGTTCGGGCGATCTGCTGCTCGAAAGTCTGGTCGCCTGCGCGGGAGTCACGTTGTGCGCGGTGGCGACCGCGATGGAGATCCCGATCGTTTCCGGCCGCGTGATCGGTTCCGGCGACCTCGATTTCCGGGGGACACTGGGAGTCGATCGCGAAACGCAGGTCGGAATGCAAAACCTGTCGGTGCAATTTGAGATCGAGACCGATGCCGAAGACGCGAAGGTGCATAAACTGCTGCAACTGACCGAGCGGTATTGCGTGATCTATCGGACCCTCGCAGCAGCCAATCCGATCGCGAGTACGATTTCCGTTCGAGACCGATCGTAACGGTTTCGGATCGGGACACCCGCAGAATCGGCTTTCTCGGTTCATCTTCACTCGCGTCCGATTGAAGTTCGCCGAAAACAGTCCCGCTCGCATTGCTGGTGTGTTACCATTTCACACGCGAATCTCGCTCTCTATTTCGCAAGCCGAACGGAAAAGGACGGAGAATGTCATCCGAGGATACGCTGCGTTACTTCGATAAGGCTTCCACCATCATGGGCGTCGGTGCGCGCGTGGAGAAGCTGCTCGTCACGCCGGTTCGCCAGGTCAAGGTGGAAATCGCGCTCGAGATGGACGACGGATCGGTCGGCGTGTTTCACGGCTTTCGCGTGCAGCACAACGGTTCGCGCGGACCGTTCAAAGGAGGGCTGCGGTATCATCCCCAGGTCAACGAAGACGAAGTGAACGCGATGGCGAGTCTGATGACCTGGAAGACGGCGCTCGTTGGAATTCCTTACGGCGGAGCCAAAGGGGGCATTCAGGTCGATCCCCGGCTGCACAGTCACGGCGAAATCGAACGGATGACGCGAAAATTCGTGCAGCAGATCCACATGCTGATCGGTCCCGATCTCGATATCCCCGCTCCCGACGTCAATACGAACGAACAGACAATGGCCTGGATCGTCGACGAGTATGCGAAATTTCACGGCTTCACACCCGGCGTCGTGACCGGCAAGCCGGTCGAACTGTACGGTTCGAAAGGCCGGACAGCCGCCACGGGACGGGGAGTCGCGCTGTGCGCGAAGTGGGCTCTCAAAGATCTGAACATCGACATTCGAGGCGCTCGATTCGCGCTTCAGGGATTCGGGAACGTGGGGAGCTGGGCGGCCAGAACACTCGCGGCGGAAGGGGCCAGACTGGTCTGCGTCGGCGATCACGTCGGTTACATTCGAAATCCGGAAGGCTTCGATGTCGACGCACTGTCCGAGTACGTCCGCAAATCACCGCAGCGGTCGGTGACCGGCTTCCCCGGAAGCGACGAGTGCAGCGAGGAGGAATTTTTCGCGATGGACGCCGACGTGCTGATTCCCGCAGCGCTGGGCGGAGTCCTGACGGAAGAGAATGCCCCCAGCGTCAGAGCGAAACTTCTCGTCGAGGGTGCCAACGGACCGACGACACCCGCTGCCCACGAAATCCTGATCAAAAACGGAGTCCGTATCGTACCCGACATTCTGGCCAACGCGGGGGGAGTGACCGTCAGCTATTTCGAGTGGGTTCAGAACAGCCAGAAGTTTTACTGGGAAGAAGACGAAGTCAACCAGCGGCTCGAACGGATTTTGCGGAAGGCTTACGACGAAGTAAACACGCTCGCCGAGCGGAAAAAACTCGATCATCGCACCGCCGCGTTCGTCATCGCGATCCGGGAAGTCGGCAAGGTCGCCGCCCTGCGGGGCATTTGAGCCTTGCACCGGGCACCCATGAGTGTCATGTTGGAATGAACCATCTCTCACAAACGGATCACCAGACCACATGGATCTTCATAACAATCCGATTTTCAAAAATCTCAATCCGGCCGAACTCCGAACGTTCGTGTCGTACTGCTCCCAAGTCGAATTTCCTTCCGGAACGAAAGTGATGTCGCGGGGCGAGGTGAGCCGCGAGGTCTTTTTTCTGATCGCGGGGGAATTGAGCGTGCGCTTGTCGAGTCACGTGCGCGAGCAGGAACTGGACAGGCTCTCTCCGCCCGCGGTGGTCGGTGAAATGTCGATGCTCACCGGCAAACCGCGCAGCGCGAGCGTCGTGGCGACAACCGACGTCAAACTATTGTCGATCTCCAACGAACTCTTTCACGAGAAGATGGCCGAAGGAGACTCCTCCGTACTGAAAGTGGTCGGAAACCTCGCCCGCGTGCTGGCCGTTCGTCTGGGCGCGCTGACGGACAAGCTGATCGAAATCGAAGCGATCGTCCCCGGCGAACGCGCGGACGAACTTCAGGAGTTTCGAGCGCAACTGTTTTCCGACTGGTCGACCTGACCGTTTGCTTCTACCAATGCAAAAGGAATAAAACTGCGATGCGGAATCGATTCATTGGTTTGTGCTTGATCCCTCTGTTTGCTTCCCTTCAGGCGCTGGCGCAAGAGGTTCGCATCGAGACGGATGTGGCCTATCTGGGACCGGATCGAACCGAAAAACTGGACCTGTACTTCCCCGAAGAAATCGCAGACGGCGCGCGATTTCCGGCGGTCGTCATCATTCACGGCGGCGGGTGGACCGGCGGCGACAAGGGAGCGAAACGGGAACAGAACATCGGCACAAATCTCGCGCGGGCTGGTTACGTTTGTGCGAGCATCAATTACGTTCTCGCCGACAAGCAGGAAAAAGTCTTTACAACCCACCTGCAGACGGTGTTCCCCCAGCATCTGCACGATTGTCAGACGGCCGTACGGTTTTTGCGAAAGCACGCCGAGAAATATCACATCAACCCCGAGCGAATCGGCGCGATCGGCGGCTCTGCCGGGGGACATCTCACGGCGCTGCTCGGCATGACCGGCCCCGACGACAAACTCGACGCCGAAGGACCGTACGGGGAGTTTTCGTGTCGCGTCCAGGCGATCGTCCCGCTGTACGGTGTCCACGATCTGATTGACCGGGCCAAAGAGAAAAACGTGTACGATCAAATGTCGGCTGAAAATCGGGAGTTGTGCCGCCGCGCCTCGCCGGTGACGTACGCTTCCAAAGACGATCCCCCGTGTCTGATCCTGCACGGTACCGCCGACACTGTGGTCTCGGTCCGTCAGTCGGAACTGCTGCACGAGTCGCTCAAGCAAGCCGGCGTTCCCGTGGAACTGGTCATCGTCGAAGACGCGCCTCACACTTTTCATCTGGAGCCGAAGCAGCGCGATCTGCGTCCGCTGGTGATCGGATTTTTTGATCGGCATCTGAAACCGAAACAATAGCCCAGCGGACGCTCACTTCGATTCCGGGACTTCATCAGACGAGATCTGTGACGCCTCACGATACAGCTTCGCGAGCGGGATCAGGATCGCTTCCAGCTTTTGTGTGTATTCTTCTTCGCTGAGTTGATCTTTCTCGCGACGGAGCTTGGCGAGTTGAACTTCGAGTTCGTCGCGCTGCTGCCGTAGTTCCAGCGGCAGATCGGCTTCCGCTCCGCGCGGGACGAGAATGAACTGATTGGCGAACGTTCCGTCGGGAAGCGTGTTATCTTTGGATGACTTGGTGATGTGGATTCCGCGAAACCAGTCCGAGGGAGTCCCCTTGCCGTCTCCGTTATCATCGAGCAGCGCGTGCTCGGTCGCAAGACGCGATTCGCGTTCGTAGAACTCCCGGGTCTGGGCGGAGGCGGCCAGCCAGGCTTCCAGCAGCGAGGTCTGGCCGTCCTTGTCGAGATCGGCGGACTCGTCGGCGATGGCGTGCGAGAGGTATTCTCCGAACCGGGCGTAATTGTATTCGAAGCCGCTTTGAGTTGCGGAGACGATCACCCGATTCGATCCGGAAAGTTGATTCACGAACGGTCCGCCCGCGGAAGCGCAGTTGACCACCGCGATGCGGCACGTCAGCGGTTGGAGGAGTTCGCCGAATTCGGCGGCCGTCATGTCGGGTCCGCGGAGGTTGAATTTCGCTTTCTTCCCGTCGAACGTTCCGTGGCCGATCAGGACCAGCCAGAGAGTTTCGGGGGGGGTGTTCGAAAGCTGTCCGAGTTCGCAGGAGAGGATGTCGCGGTCGGTTTCCTCGCTCGCGGGCGAGTTTGCCCGGCCGATTCCGATGAAGCGGGCATTGCCCTGTGCGGCGGCAGCTTCCCAGCGTCCGGCCCACTCTTCGAACTGTGCGGCGTATTGCTCTTCGCCGGGTTGTCCGACGACTACAATCACCGTAGTGTTGGAAGGAGGAGAATCGGGAAGCTCATCCTCGCCGAGCATCAGTAACGCGCACCAGGCTAACCAGTTCATCTCAGGCGAGTCCTTTCCAGCGGCGGAGTCCCCACTCCAGAACGAGTAGTCCGACGGCCAGCAGGAACACGCCCCACTTGTGCCAGACCGCGTGAATCTGGGGTTCCGCGACAGGCACCTTTCGATCGGACAGGCTGTTCGTAAAGCTTTCGAGTTTGTCCAGTCGAACGACTTCGCCCCGGGAGTCGCGTGCGATCTGTTCGAGGAATTCGCGATTCGGCTTGAGCGTGCGGAACTCTTCTCCCGCAGGTTCGGAAACCCAGCCGGTTTCGCGAGATTCGATCTCGCTGCCGTCGGAAGCGTTCGCCACCACCGAGGCACGGTAAGCTCCCTGTTCGCGCGGAACGTAAGTCGCCGCATACTGCCCCGAGACGGCATCTTTGGGTTCGGCGGTTAGCGTGAGTTTGCTTCCGTCCGGAGTTTCGATGTGGACGGTGACGGTTGCGTTATCGAGCGGTTTATATTTCTCGTCGCGAATGTTCACGGAGATTTCGACCGGGCGATTCGGATCGTTCTGCGGGCGGGCCGTTTCGACTTCGACCCTCCGCGGAACGTCTCCCACGAGCCAGCGGACCGTTTGCCGCCAGGTCTTTTCCAGATCGTCGTTGTCCGGCGATTCCTGGTGCAATCGCCATCTCCATAAGTCGCCGATAAGCATCGCGGCGGTCCGGCCTTTCCCAAAGCGCTGCGTGACGAGTGCGGGCCGGGTCTCGCCATTGTTCGTGCGGACGACCGACAGTTCGCTCGCTCCCGGTTTCAGCGCACCGGCGGGATTGAGAGTTCGCAGCAGCGGCATCTCGTCGAGCCGTTTCTGTTCTTCGAGTTCGGTCGAACGGACCCGCACCCACGGTTCGAGCCGGCCTTCGCGGGTCAGAGCAAGCGTGTAGGCAGGTTCGGTGGGAGCGTCTTTCAACTGCGTCAGATAGACCGGCAGAAGATCGCCGATCGGCGTGCGATGATATTTCCCCTCAGCGAACGATTCGAGCCCCCCCAGCATCAGGAATCCGCCTCCCCGCTGACTCACGAACTCCTGAATCAACGACTTCTGATCCTGCGTGAAATACTCCGCTTCGAGATCGTCGGCAATGATCGCGTGGTACGAATACAGATCGTCGGCGGATTTGGGGAAGCCTCCGCTCAGTTCTCCCGGTTCGAGTTTTCCGATCCGCAGCAGCACCGGCTCGTCGTATTGTTCGACCTGCTCTTTCAGTTGGTCGTCGGTGTTGGTGAACAGCGGGTTGGCCCCTGTGTCTTTCCTGCGGTACTGAAACTTCGGTTCCCGTTTCGCGATGCGGATCAGTCCGTGCAGTTCGACTTCGTCGTCGTCGGCGATCGCCCGGTTCAGGTATTTGAATTCCCAGTTCGGACGCCCCGAGACATACAGCACCTTGTACGGCCCCCCGCCCCGATCGACCTTGACGAGACGGCTGTTGTTGATCAGCGTTGCTTCGGAGCTCGCTTCGGGTTTTTCGAACAGACCCTCTTCGGATTTGGCGTACGCACGCACGCGATAAAACAGAACTCCGCGCTGTTCCGGTTTGACCTGAAATCGAACCGAAAAGGGCCGATCGTCGAGGATGTCGGTGACGGTTTGCGATTGGAGTTTCTTCCCGGCGTCGTCGAGCAGTTCGACGATCACCGATTCTCCCTCGAATCCGCGCGCCGCGATCTCTGCCGAGACGGTCACCGGCGCGGCTTCGAAGTTGGTCTGCGTGGCGGAGACCCGCACGAGGCTGATGTCGCTCTCGGTTTTTTCGCTGCCGAGAATGACGGGATAGATCGGCGGCAGACCGCTCCAGTCGATCGGGGATTCCGAGAGGTCTGTCGCGTTTCCGTCGGTAAACAGCAGGATTCCCGCGGTGGGCCGCCCCGCGTACCGTTCGGTCACGGCCCGCAACGAGGAGACGATCGCGGTCGCTTCTCCCTCCGGGGCGAACTCATCGAAATCGGCGACGGGCTGCAACTGGCGGTCGAATTCGTAGCGGCGGACATCGAACTCCTGACTCAGCCGGACCTGCCAGGGCTGTTCGCGATGGAGCTGTGTTTTCAATCGCTCGGCGCGTGTCGTGGTTTCGCCGGGATCGCCGAGCTGCAGGCTCTGCGAGCGATCGGCCATCACGACGAACAGATTCGCACCGGGAACCGGTTTCGTTTCGCTCCGCATCGGTTCGACCAGCATCGACGCCAGCAGGACGACCGCCAGCGCTTTCGCGATGCCGCACGCGTTTTTGATCCAGCGCGGAGCTTCGAGATTGCGGTACGACCAGACGACGAGCAGAAAGACACTCCCGCCCAGAATGAGTGCGGCGGGAATCCAGCTTTTCGCAGCCCACAGGTTGGGCCACTCGAGCAGCAGTTGCTCTCGAATCCAATCCCTCATTTTCCGCTCCCCAGACGCTCGTAGTAGCGGCGAACTTCGGCTTCGTAGCGGGTCGGAACGGGATCGCGATCGATGGGAACGAGCGCATCGTCGGCCGTTTTCTTGAGCAGTTCGTTGGCGACGCGGTTTTGAAGTTCGGTCAGCGGTTTCGCCACCTTGTCGCGAACGATCTCCCAGTTCGGAGGCTCAGAGTGTCGCTTGACGTCCTTGCGAATCTCTTTGGCTTCGTCCCGGATTCGCGCGGCCTCGGCGCGCAGTTCGGGATTGTCGATAATCTCTTCGACGTCACGGAGCCGGTCTGCCCAGTCGAGGAAGTCCTCACCCGCAATGGGAGCGA
>DATKCB010000557.1:0-3404 GCA_035513495.1 Planctomycetaceae bacterium
CTGCGATCCTTTCACCGGAGACTCGCGCCAGAACGATTTCGCTCACGAGTGCGTAACGGGTGGATGGACGGGAACATGTTCCCATCCTGCGTATCGCCGCCCTTGTTTATTTCGCGCTGCGGTCTTGAGGATACACCAACACTCGGTCGTGGATGAGCAGGACCAGATCGTCGAGTCCATCGCCGGTCACGTCGACGACGAGACCTTCCCGGGGTTCCGAACCTCCCCCTTCTTCGCTGCTCGTGAAGCTTTTCTGCTCGAAGATGGTGAAGTGCAGTGCGTGCCGGAGCCCTGCCTCAGCATCGAAATCCAGAATTTCGAGATAATGAGATCGCGTATCGAGGGCGATCAGATCGGGGCTGCCGTCTCCGTTCAGATCGCCTGCAACGAGATCGGCGAAGAAGACCTTATCCAGTTGCGTCTCGAAGCTCGCGATCTCGCGCAATTTCGGATCGGTTCGGCCTGCGTACAGAACCGCGAACCGGCTGCCGCCGAACAGCAGCAGGTCGTCGGCTCCGTCACCGTTGAGGTCGGCGACGTGTGCGGAGAGAAACGGAAAGTTCCCCAGATCGACTTCTTTCCAGGGTCGATAGCCGCTCTCTTCTTTGCGCATCACGCGCAAGCGTTTGACGCCCGTATCGACCAGCACGATTTCATCACCTGGTTCTCCGTCGAGATCGAGGACCGCGCTGCCGGCCAGTTTTGCGTTCGCTTCGGCGGCGTTGAACTGTTCCTGAAGCTGCCAGCGGTTTTGATCGTCGAGCGCAAAGCTGCGGGCGAAGTTAGCCTGTGCGACGATGGTGGCGGGTTTGGAAGGAGTCCCCAGGTAGATCGCACCCGGTTCGACCTGTCCCAGTTGAAAACCTCCCGTGGGTTCGACGACCGCGACTTTGCCTTGCGCGTCGGAAACGATCAACACCTGCGGCCGCTCCGACCCTTGGGCGATCAGGAAATCGGCAAGTCCGTCCCGATTCACATCCGCCACCGACAGACGGCTGGGAGAACTCGCCAATTCCAGAGACAGCTCTTCCTTGTCGGTCAGCAAGTAAGAGATCCAGTCACCTTCCTTGAGTGTCATGGCCCGGAGCAGATAACTGGAACTCCTTCCCGCTCGCTGACGAGCGATGTACAGGACTTCGGGGCTGCCGTCTCTGTCCAGATCGGCGATTTCCAGAGCGAGCGGTTCGTCGACGACCGGAAGAACTTTGGGAATCGAAAGACGCCCCTCCTCCATCGCGCTCACACCGATCGCTTTCTCGCGCGTACTCAACGTAAAAATCGAAAGCGTTTTTTGTTCTGGAAGTTTCGCCAATCGAATCTGCGAGGCACCCTGCAGTCCCGGAAACGGCTGACCGAGGTCGAGTCCCGATTCGGTCGATTGCTGAAACAAATAAACCTGGGCTGCCGTCGGATCGGTAGCGACGAGATCGATTTTTCCGTCACCGTCTACATCTCCCAGCGCGATGTCCCGGTCGCGCGCCCCTTCGGCTCCTCCAAAACCGTACTGAACCAGCTTACCGGCCAGTTCTCCCGGTTTGGCTTCGGGGCGTTCCAACTGCAGTACTTTGACGCGATTCGTCAAGGGGTCGATGCTGAGGATTTCTTCTCCTGCTTTCCCATCGATGTTGTGCAGGGTCAGCGAGCGTTGGCGGCCCACGTCGAACTGAAGCTCGGGACCCAGCCGGTGACGTTCGTCCTGCAAGCGGGCGCAGAGCACTCGATCCTGTCCTTCGGTGGCGAGATAACACAAGTCGTTGCGTCCGTCTCCGTCCAGGTCGGCGATTTGCGCGATGGCCAAGCGGTCGGACGTATTCAGCAATTTGACCGGTTGCTGAAACTTCTGGTCCTGCTGGTAGAGGACCCACGTTTCGTTTTTGCCGAGTACCACCAGATCGTCGAGCTTGTCTCCGTTCAGATCGCCCGCGTCGAGCGTCCAGGAGGACGGCGCAACGTCGGGGACGCGTAGCACCTCGATCGATTCGAACTTCCCATCCTCGGCCTGAAGCATCAGCATCAGACGGTCCGGTTGTCCGAAGTACGCGATGTCGGTCCGGCCGTCCGCGTTAAAGTCACCGACCGTCATCGCCGAAATCTGCCGATCGACGGGCAATTTACGATGACGCAACGTACGGTCATTGACGATCTCGTTGGCTGAAAGCGGGATTTCGGTTTCGACGGGATCGTCTTTCGAGCGTTGCTGAAAGAGGTCGATCCGACTGTGGCTGTTATCGACGACGATCAGATCGAGTTTGCTGTCGTTGTTGAAATCCCCCGAGAGCAGGTTCCCCGAACGAAACGAAACCTTGTAGATTTCGACACCCGAAAAGCCGAATTCCGAAGTCAGATCCCGATCGTCGGCTGCGACTTCAGTCGGAGTATGAATCGAACACAACAAAATCAGGGCGAACACTTTTTTCATGGAATCCAAGCACTTTCGTGGAATAAAGATTCGGATCGATCAGGGATGGAGTCTAACAGTCAATCTGCACAGAGTACATTATTCAGGCAAACGGAAGATGACCCATCCGACCGAAAACGATTATATTGTGGAAGATTGATGCGATGTCAATCAACCCGACATCCCGAAAATATTCTGGTGATGCGGTATCGTCCTCCGGGGATCGATCCGTCACTCACCTTCGAAGACAAATCGGGCCGCCCGCGGTACATTCTGGAATGCCGCGAGCCGATTCGCGAATTGACTTGATCGGGAGAGACTCCGAATTCGAACAGAATCGGATTGAATCGACGGCTCTTGCGCTCTTTAATGGCCTCCTGTCCGTTCGCCCGTTCGCTCAGGGAGTCATCGCTTGTGAGAGTCACACTATCTTGTCTGTTATTGTTTGTGGGAGCGTTCTCGAATCTGCACGCGGCTGATCAACCGAATATTCTGCTGATTCTGGCCGATGATCTCGGCTACGGTGATCTGTCATGTTACGGAGCGACCGATCTGAAATCTCCGCACGTCGATGCTCTGGCGAAGCAAGGACTGAAGTTCACGAATTTCTACGCCAACTGCCCGGTCTGTTCGCCGACGCGAGCGGCACTGCTGACCGGGCGATATCAGGAGATGGTTGGCGTGCCGGGCGTGATTCGCACCCATGCGGACAACAACTGGGGCTATCTGGCGGAAGACGCCGTGTTGTTGCCCGAACTGCTGGCTCAGGCGGGATACACCTCGGGGATTGTCGGGAAGTGGCATCTGGGGTTGGAGTCACCCAATACGCCGATCGAGCGCGGGTTCGATTTCTTTCACGGATTTCTGGGCGACATGATGGACGATTACTATAACCATCGCCGTCACGGAATCAATTACATGTATCGCAATCGGACGGAGATCGATCCCGAAGGACATGCCACCGACCTGTTCTCACAGTGGGCCGTCGATTACATCAAGGCGCAGG
>DATKCB010000558.1:0-6159 GCA_035513495.1 Planctomycetaceae bacterium
CGGGACCGAGCGGAAATCGCTTTGCCAGGTCTCGGGCGTCAGTGTGCAACTGACGTAACCCCGTTCGGCGTTGTGCCATTTGATGAAATCGTTTTGATCGACTGCTCGTTCGTATTCGGCGATCGGTCTCCCTCCGTTGCCTCCCGAGGTGAGCGACGTTCCGACGAACTCGGTCGCGATCGTGGGGGAGTTTTCGTCGTCGAAATCGACCCGGAGATCGTTGACCCAGTTGGTGTGGATGTCTCCCGTCAGCACCACGGGGTTGGGGATCTTGCGGTCGGCAATGAACCGCAGCAGCCGCGTGCGGCTGACGTCGTAGCCGGGCCACTGGTCCATGCTGAAGAGGCGTTTTTCGGGTGTTCCGCGATTGATCCGGGCCATCATCACCTGCTGGGCGAGAATGTTCCAGACCGACTTCGAACGGAGCAGATTCGCCATCAGCCAGCCTTCCTGCTGTTCACCGAGCATTTGCGCGTGCGGATCGAGCACTTTGTCGACGATGTCCTTGTTTCCGTCCCCGTTCGGCTGGTCGGAGCGGTACTGTCGCGTATCGAGGACGTGGAAGTCGGCGAGTCGTCCGTAACGGACCTTGCGATACAGTTTCATATTCGGCCCCTGCGGAAGCGACGCCTTGCGGAGCGGCATGACTTCGTAGAACGCCTGATAGGCGTTGATCCGGCGATACAGGAACTCCTCGGGAGCGATCCCCTCTTCTTCCGAGACCAGATTGGCGTAGTTGTTGTCGAACTCGTGATCGTCCCAGGTGACGAGCCAGGGGAATCTGTGATGCGCGAGTTGCAACAGCGGATCGAGCCGATACTGGGCGTAACGCTCGCGGTAATGGTCGAGGGTGACGATTTCGGGTCCGTGATGCTTGCGGACGCGGTTGTCCTGTCCGCCATACTCGTAAATGTAATCGCCCAGATGCACGACGAGATCGAGGTCTTCTGCGCACATGTGCTCGTAGCCGGTAAAGTAGCCGTACTCGTAATGCTGGCACGAGGCGAACGCGAATCGCAGTTTCTCGGGCATGGTGTTCCACTTGGGAGCGGTTCTGGTGCGTCCGACGGGACTCGTCTCGCGGCCAGACTTGAATTGATAGAAGTACCAGCGATCGGGTTCGAGCCCTTTCACTTCGACGTGAACGGCATGCGCGAGTTGCGGCGTCGCAGCGACGTTTCCCTTGGCGACAACTTCGGTCATCGCTTCATCGGTCGCGACCTGCCAGCGGACGTTGACGAACTCAGGCGGCATGCCGCCCCCCGCGAGCGGTTCGGGAGCGAGTCGCGTCCAGATCACAACTCCATCGGGAGCCGGTTCCCCCGAGGCCACTCCCAGCGAAAAGGGATTGCCCGAAAATTTCGGTTGCTGCAGCACGCGTCCCTCGACCTGCTGGTCGAGCAGTGGAACGAGTGCTAACGAGGAGAGATATTTCGCAAACGTGCGGCGGTCAACGCCGTAGGTTTTGGTGGGCATCGGGCGGGGCTTTCGCGGGGAGTAAATAGTAAAACATCGAGGTTTCAAACTGAGCGGTGAGTGAAGGAATCGTCTCACCTGTGAGATTCCTGTCAATTCATTGACTTCCTTGCAATCTCCCGAGCACGTGATGATTTCAATTCGATTCTCGTCGCTCTGAGCACCATCAGCAAGACTGAGAGGCAAACGATGTGAAGCATCACTCGAATCGCCAAGGAAACATCGCGGTACCAAAGATATTCCTGAAAGAGAGGCTGGATTTTGACTCCTCTGTCACCTCGGTATTCGGGGGCAAGCATCCATCCCGTTTTCCCACCCTCGTACTGAATGAAGCTGGAGAGTTTATCGAAAACTTCTTGCTTGTAGTGGTCCGCAACTTCTGCGAGAACGATCAGTCCGTACAAGAAAAGAATCGTATAAATCAGCGGTCGGTTAGAGGTTCGGTTGTGAGTCATCTCAGAGGACCTTCTCGTTCTCAGGACTCGTTAAACTCATCATCTATAGAATCTTTGTGTTGGAATGCTATTCACCACAACGGTTCAATCATCTCCGCATTCTTTTTCTCCCAGCGCTTTTTCAGTTCTTGAACACGATCGGGATACTGTTCGATCAGATCGTGTTCCTCGGAAATATCCGAACGGACATTATACAATTGCCAGTCGGCATTGTTGCCTCTTCCCGAATTTTTCATAATCTTCCAGTCTCCTGCCCGGAGCGCTGATTTATTTCCGGAGCGCCAGAAGAGTTGTTCGTGGGGAGGTTCTGCCCGTTCGTGTTTCAAGTGCGGGAGGAGGTCGACTCCATCGTAAGTTTTGTCCTTCGGAAGTGGAGCCTCGACCAATTTCGCCGCCGTCGCGAAGATGTCGAGCGACCAGACCGGCTCGCGGTAGATTTTTCCCGCAGGGAGCGTACTCTTCCATTGGACCAGAAACGGAACCCGAATTCCCCCTTCGTAAAGTTGTCCCTTTTCTCCACGCAGGGGTGCGTTGCTCGAAGTCAGTTCGCGGGTGGGGCCACCGTTGTCGCTGAGGAAAAAGATCAGCGTGTTTTCGAGCAGTTTTTGTTTCTCCAGCGTGCTCAGCACCGTCCCCACGCTGTCGTCGAGATTGGCCAGCATCGCAGCAAAGATCCGCCGGTGAACATCCTCGATGTGCGCGAAACGTTCGATGTATTTGTCCGCGCCCTGCAGGGGACTGTGCACCGCATTGTATGACAGAAACAGAAAGAACGGCAGTTCTCCGTTCCGCGCGATGAAATCGACCGCTTCGCGAGTGAGGGCGTCGGTGAGGTAAGCGTGTTCCTCGACCGGTTGCCCGCCGCGCACGATGGGATTGTTGGCGTCGTAGTCCGGCTCGTCGTAGCCCATGTGGTCGGAGAGGATCAATTTTCCGTCGCGTGAGGTCCAGCGGCCGGTCTGATTGAACGGGAGCGTCTTGCGACGGAGCATCGTCGTCACTCCGTGGTAGGGAGGCGGGACGAAATAATGCCCTTCGTGCATGAAGCCGAAAAACTCGTCGAATCCCCGCCGGTGGGGATGATACGCCGCCGTGCCTCCCAAGTGCCATTTGCCGAGCAGGCCGGTCGCGTAACCGGCGTCGTGCAGAATGTCGGCCAGCGTCTGCTCGGAAGCCGGCAGGCCGATGCTTGGATCTTCGTTTTTGGCACCGATCGGGTTCTTCTCGTAACCGAAACGGGTTTGAATCCGCCCCGTCATGAGTCCTGCCCGCGAGGAACTGCAGAACGGTCCGGTCACGTAACCGTCAGTCAAGCGGATGCCGTTGGCGGCGATCGAGTCGATGTGGGGGGTCGGTATCTGATCATTTCCCTGACAGCCGAGTTCTCCGTAACCGAGATCGTCGGCGAGGAGGATCACGATGTTCGGGAATTTTGCGCGGTCTTGCGCGTGCAGCACACTCGCTGCGATACACAGGATGGAAACCAGCAGCGAGATCTGTACTCTCATCAAGCTTGCACCCAATTTTTGACACTTCAGCTCGTGGAACTCTCTCACCGTAGGATGGGAACATTTTCCCGTCCGAACATCGAACCAGAAAATCCCAACAGGAAATCGGATACCTTTTTCGACGGGAAAATGTTCCCGTCGTACGTTGCGGGGACGGACGGAATATTGTTTCCGTCTTACGGGAAAGACCGGCTATTGTTTACCCGGAAACTGATGTCCGGTGGCTTCCATTTCGACCGAATAGAGGGACTTGCGGGCAGTGACGAACAGCGTCTTTCCCTCGGAGCCGCCGAACGTGACGTTCGCCGGTTGCTCGGGGAATTCAATCGTGCCGAGATGTTTTCCGTCGGGAGAGAACACTTGGAGCCCCAGACCCGATGTGATGTAGAGATTGCCTTTGGTGTCGAGGGTGAGTCCGTCGCCTCCGCCTCCTGATTTCCCCTCGGCTTGTTTCAGTTTACAAAAAACCTTGCCCGGTCCGAGTTTGCCGGGGCTGATCACGGAATACGCCCACATTTCTTCCTGCATCGAAGGAATCACGTACAGGGTCTTTTCGTCCGGGGAGAGAATCACGCCGTTGGGAGCCTTGAGATCGTCGGCGAGCCGCGTGACTTTTCCTTCCGAGGAGCGATAGTAGAAGGCGGTCGTTTTCTGTGGCAGCGGCATGGGAGCGCGGAAGTGCGGATCGGTGAAATAGACGCCTCCCTCTTTGTCGACGACGAGGTCGTTCGGAGCGTTGTAGCGGTTTCCTTCGTACTCCTCGGACAGGGCGGTCACTTTTTTCGTTTTGCGATCGATTGTGATCAAACGACCGTCCATCGAACAAGCGTAAAGTGTTCCGTCAGCGGTGACCATCAGACCGTTGCAATGTCCGGCCGGTTCGAGAAATACACTGATTTTTCCGTCGGGGGAGAGTTGATAGATTCGATCTGCGGGAATGTCGGTGAAATAGAGTGTTCCATCGGGCGCCTGGGCGGGGCCTTCGGTGAACTGGAAATCGGTCTGAACCTGTTTGATTTCACCGACCGGACCGATGCCGGGGATGGGCGATTCGGCCCAGAGCACGGAAGAACACAACAGCAAAGAACAGAACAGTGTGCTGAGACGATACATAAATCTCTCTCCGAGAATAAGTTGACCTGATGGACCGGGACTCCCTTCATGTCTAACATGAATGCTCTTCGAAATCGAGTCATTTTTTCAGACTCGACTGAAACCATGATCAAATCTCGTCAACGGGACGCCATGCAAGCGGAAATCATCGCCGTCGGGACCGAACTGACCAGCGGCGCGAAACTCGATACGAACAGCCAGTGGCTCAGCACGGAACTCGCGGCACGCGGTATTCACGTCGAATATCACACCGCCGTCGCCGACACGCTGGAATCGATCGTGAGTGTGATCCGGCACGCAATCCGACGGGTTCAGTTCGTCATCATCACCGGCGGACTTGGACCGACCCTCGACGACATCACGCGACAGGCGCTGGCCGAGATTCTGCACGTGAGCCTGATCGAAGATCCTGAGTATCTGGAAATCATCCGCAAGATGTTCGAACGCCGCGGACGGGAAATGCCCGAGAGAAATCGGATTCAAGCCAAGTTCCCCGCCGGAACCGAACCGCTCCCCAATCCGATCGGTACGGCCCCGGGAATTCTCTGCGAAATCCCCCGGCTCAGCGCCTCGAACCAGTGCGTCGTCGCGGCTCTGCCGGGTGTTCCCGCCGAGATGAAGAAGATGTTTCTGGAACAGCTTCTTCCCCGGTTTCCGTTCGGAAAAACGTTCATCCGCCGCGCTCGGGTGAACTGTTTCGGAGTCGGCGAGTCGGATGCCGAAGAAAAACTGGGCGATCTCACCGCCCGCGGCTGCAACCCCGAGATCGGGATCACGGTTCACGAAGCGACAATCACGCTTCGAATCAATGCGACCGGAACGAGTCACGAAGAATGCGAGTCCCTGATCGGTAAGGCGAAACAGGAAATACGAGATTGCCTCGGCACACTGGTTTTCGGTGAAGAAGATGAGGAACTCGAGCACGTCGTGTTGCGTTATCTGGCGTTTCGAAATGAAACACTCGCCACCGTCGAGCGGGGAACGGGAGGGCTGCTCTCGCATCGGCTGACCGAAGTCGACGAGCATCGTGAGTGGTATCTGGGAGGTGTCGTCATTCCGGGCGGAACCACAAGTTGGAACCTGTTGCAATACGATCCGGACTGGCTCGGTGAACGGGATCCCGTCAGCAAGGAGATCGCCCTCGAAATGGCCCGGCGCTGCCGCGAAATGACAGGAGCCGACCACGTGCTTTCGGTGACCGAATGTCCCCAGGAACTCGCCGGCAGCGAACAATCACCGATCGCCTACGTCGCGCTGGTCGGCAAACTGGGAGAGGTGGCTGTTCCTCATCGTCTGCTCGGAGATCAGTCATTCCAGAAAAGCCGGGCCGCCAAAGCGGCTCTGAATCTGTTGCGGCTGGAAATCCTGAAAAAGCAGGAGAACTGATCAAGCAAAGTCACTGTTTTATCGATCAACCGTCTGTGGACAAAAACTGAAACAATTTCGCATTGCGGACGGTCGGCTCGCACGGTCAAACTGATGAAAAGTCCGACACCTCATTCCAACTGAAACACGACTCATGGAAACTCCCGAACAACCACTCTTCGATCCCGAGAAGGCCAAACGTGGTAAAGTCGTCGCGGCCATTTTTGCAGTCACGATTCTGG
>DATKCB010000559.1:0-4819 GCA_035513495.1 Planctomycetaceae bacterium
ATTGAGCCGGCGTCTTTCCGAGCCGGAATGCAGCGAATCAACGGACCGCATGAATTAAACGCAAATTCAGTTGACAAATTTTCAGTTTCTGGATATTTCTGGCTTTCGTCTCTCGAAAGAAAGAAATCGGTGAAACAGACCATCGGTCATCTCGACTCGGATTGCTTTTACGTCTCGGCGGAGCGTGTGAGATTCCCGGCCCTGCGGAAAATTCCCGTCGGCGTGCGGGGAAATCAGGGGGCGTGCGTGATCGCCAAAAGCTACGAACTCAAGGCGGCCGGCGTCAAAACCGGGATGCCGATCTGGGATGCCCGCAAGCTCTGTCCCGATGCGGTCTTCGTGAAGCGCGACTTCCGCTGGTACGAAGTCCTCTCCCGCAAGATGCTCGATGTGCTGGCCGATGTCTCTCCACTGGTCGAATACTACAGCATCGACGAGATGTTCTTCGAGGCCTCCGAACTTCCCCGCGTGTTCGGCGGTTCGATGCAGCAGGCGACCGAGACTCTGCAGCAGCGGATGAAAGTCGAAGTCGGCGTGCCGGTCAGCATCGGCATCGCCCGCTCCAAGACGATGGCCAAACTCGGCAGCGACACCGCCAAGCCGTACGGCGTGCGGGTGCTCCACGACCTGACCGACGCCGAACGGCGGGCGTTCTTAATCGCGATCCCGGTCGGCGAATTGTGCGGAGTCGGCCGGAAGTCCGAACAGAAACTTGCCGCTCACGGAATCACGAATTGCCGGCAGTTCATCGAGGCGAAGTCGTCGTTCATCCAGAAGCTGCTGACGATCACAGGGGGAAGCACTGTGGTGGGAGTTGCAGGGAGAATGCGTCAACAAGATCGTCACCTCGCGGCCGCCTCACAAGGCCATCTCGCGCGGCGGCAGTCTTGGCGGAAAAACTGCCGACGGATCGCAGCAGCACGCCTGGGTCGTGCGCAACGTCGAACGTCTGATCGAGTCCCTCGACTATCACGGAGTCTTCGCGCGGAAACTGGTCCTGTTATTGGAACGTCCCAACGATTATGGCTGGGCCGGACAAACGGTGCTGGCGGAACCGACGAATTCCTTCAAGCTGCTCTGCGCGGTCTTCCGGGAACTGCTCGACCGTTCCGACAGCCGCGACAAGGCGATCTCGCACATGCACCTGATTGCCGAAAAGCTGACCTATCGCGAATCGCTGCAGCTCACGTTATTTGAAACAAAATACGAATCGCACGACGGGAAACCGATCTCCGACGCGCCGGTCGATCGCCTGGCTGAATTGAAGCAGCAGATCAACGCCCGCATCGGACGGTTCGCGATCCGCTCCGGCGAAACGCTGCACTTGCCGGACGTCTACGCAGACGAGACGAACGACTACGACATCTGCGATGTGCAGGGGAAGATGTGTTTCTGATGTGTTCCGGCATCTCGATCGCCCGTTGTGAAATTCCCGAATCGCTGATCGACCGGTACCGGTTATCGAACCAGATCATCCGCCGCGGCAAAGACGCCGACGACGAATTCCGTTTTCTGCTCGCCGAGCGGTTTCCCGTGCTGCCGGTCTGGCACGAGGGTCAGTTTCAGATTTTCGCCTGGGGAAACCGCGACCGTCATACGGGACTGCCGATCTCGGGCTGGTGTCGCCGCGAGTCGCTGGAAGCGGGGGAATGGTCTCCTCTGCAACCGCGGGAAGTCTTCATCCCGGCGTCGTTCGGCTGGGACCGGGGGGTCTGGTATCAGATCCGGGAGGGGATCAAAGGCGTCCTCGTCTGCGAATCCGGCGGCAGTCCGCACGTCTTCGTGCTGACGCAACCCGCCACCCATTACTATCAGGTGATGACGCGAAACCATCGCGAGCCGGTCTTCACGGGCGAACAGATCTGAGAGCTTTCCCAGTCCGGAGAATCGGAACCGAAAAAAAGCTTTTTTTGCGGGTTTCGATGAAGTCAGGTTTGAGATTCGTGAGCCCGGGAGACATGATAGAAAGTCAGACGTGACAACTTGAGCAAAGACACAACGATGGTTCAGATACGTGCCGGTTTTCTCAGCGTGACTGGGAACGTTCGACAGAACAACGAAGACAGCTACTACGCCGATCCCCTCGGGCGGTTCTTTATCGTCGCCGACGGCATGGGGGGACAATCCGCGGGAGAATACGCCAGCAAACTGGCCGTCGAAGTCATTCCCGACATGTTCCACGAATCGATCCATTTCGATTCGAAAGCCACACCGCAGGAGATCATTCAATCCATCGATGCGGCGGTGGCCGAAGCGAATCGCCAGATCATGGAACAGGGAAATACCCAGCCGGAATTGAGGAAGATGGGAACGACGGTGGTGTTCCTGCTTGCCTACGGAGAGGAATTCTTCGTGGGGGGCATCGGAGACAGCCGCGTCTATCGCCTCCGCAAGGGAAATTTCGAACAACTCACGACCGATCATTCTCTGACTCAGGCCCTGCTCGATGCCGGCACCATCACTCCCGAAGAAGCCGAGCATCACAAGTACCGGAACATGCTGTATCGTTACCTCGGCTGCAAGGACGGCGGGACCGGCACGAACCCGCAGCAGTTCAGGCCGGAAGCGGGAGACCGCTACGTGCTCTGTTCCGACGGTGTCTGCGACGGATTGAAAGACGAGGGAATCTCCGAACTGCTGGCGAGTATCGACGCCCCCCAGGAAGCAGCGGAAAAAATCGTGCAGACCGCGCTCGACGGAGGCTCCAAGGACAACGTCACCTGCATCGTGATCCATACGCTTTGAACCTGTTCTCGATTTTTCTCGCCGATTCCCTCGAGGGGGAGCCTGCCGCATGAGTTCCCGATGTCAGTGGATTGCGGTCATCGCCGGCTCGCTGCTTTCGCTCGGACTGCTCTGGTTCGCGCAGGCCCCGCTAGGAATCGCAGGGGAATGGACCTGGAACCGCATCGCACATCCCGACGTGCGGGAGTCGGTCGCGAATTTCGCGTTCTTTCTCCCCGTCGGATTGCTGTGGCTCGGAGTCACGTTCAAGCTCGGGTCGCTGATCGCGAAAATGGGAATGAAACGGACCGTCCTCGCGGTCGCGGGACTGGTCCTGTTGTCGTTTCTGTTTCTCACCTGCCTGCAATCGGTCCCTCCCTCACCCATTCCCCAGAACAAAGGCTGGGTGCTGTACTATCCGCACTCGTCGGGTTACTTCCACAAAGCCCGCTACGAGATGGAAGACACCGAAAAATTTCTGTCCGGTTACGAAGCGCTGATGGCCGAAGGCGACGTCGGACACATCGGAACGCATCCTCCGGGCTTGTTCCTGATGCATCGGGCGGCGATTGAGGTGTGCGAGGCGTTGCCGCGATTGACGAATGCACTGCTCGCCGTCCTGCCGGGATCGCTGGAAGATTCTTTCGCAATTCTCGCAGACAACCTGCAGACGAAGCAGATCGTGCTGACACAATCCGACCGTGCCGCGCTCTGGCTGATGATCCTGCTGACGCAGTTTGTTGCCGCGCTGACGATCGTACCCCTGTTTTTGCTCTTGAACGAGACTCTCGGAAACCGCCTGGCCTGGTACATCGCGGCATGCTGGCCGTTGATCCCTGCGCTCTCGATTTTTTCGCCCAAGTCCGATCTGCTGTTCCCGTTGCTGTCGCTCTCGTTTTTGTGGCTCTGGGTGAAGGCGCATCGGTCGCACTCCGTCGCGTTCGGTTCAATCGCGGGAGTCGTGTTCTGGCTCGGAAGTTTTGTCAGCCTGGCGATGGTTCCCTCGGCGGTGATCGCGGGAGTCTATTCGCTCCAGAAATTCTTTCAAAAAAGCGACAGCAACTCCGTTCGTCAACAGATCGGACTGACGATCGGTAGTTCGCTCGTCGCGTTCGGACTGCCGTGCCTCTGGATGTGGCTGGCGTACGATCTCAATCTGGCGAACGTCTGGTGGTGGAACTATCGCAACCACGCCGCGTTTTACGCCCCCGAAAACTTTCCCCGCACTTGGTGGAAATGGCTGCTCGCCAACCCCGTCGAAACGCTGTTCGCCGCCGGGGTCCCCCTGTTCTACTTCGGCGTTCGCGGATTATGCCGCAGTCTCCGCGATCGAACCGATCTGGGAATGCTGCTCTCGTCCGCCGCGCTCGCCTGGGGCTTGATCTGGCTCAGCGGGAAGAATTCCGGTGAAGCCGCGCGATTGTGGATCGTCTTCTTCCCCTGGCTCTGTCTCGGAGCTGGTTTTTTTCTGAAGCCGGAACAGACCGAGGACTCATCCAACGAACGCGAACTGCGGATCTTAATCGTGGTACAACTCGTCGTCTGCCTGACAACGATCACGCGCGTCTCAGGATTTCACTTCTGAGCGGCACCTTCCACTCTTCTACCCGCTCAGTAGGTGTCGTTGGCCAGGCTACGGCGGCGTCGGCGGCGGCGCGAATAGTGCCACCAGCGTTCGCCATCTTCGGCTTCGGAGAAATACGTCCCCGCGAGCAGTTTGTAGAAAAAGAGCAGCATGAACGCACCGGCGGTCCCCGCGAGGAAACCGGGGACGCTGATCGGGGTGATCTTGGCCCCTTCCCAGAACAGCAGCGTCACTCCGCACCCGATGACACTCCCGGCGATTCCCATCATCAGCGTAGCGACCGCTCCTCCGGGATCGCGGCCCGGCATGATTGCCTTGGCAGCAAGACCGACGAGCGTACCAAACCCGACCCACAACAGTAGATCGTGAACGCAGTTTTCGGCGATCGCCATGAATTCTTCGCTCATCTCGAATTCTCCCTGGTCTTCCGTCAATGAGAAAACGGGAATGCGGAAACCCAGGCGCACCGTTCGCGCCCGTTCCTCTCGTCATCGGCCAGAATCGAGCGTC
>DATKCB010000560.1:0-5178 GCA_035513495.1 Planctomycetaceae bacterium
GGGATATGCCACATTACCCGCCACGAGAGAATCCCTTTCCGCTCCTGCTTCCCAGCCGACAGTCGCCCAACCGGTCACCGAAGAAGACCGGATTTTTGTTTCGGGTGACTTCGCGCAAACCTGGAACGAACAAGAGGAAGAAGTCATGTTGATTCGAGGGCACTGTCTCGTTCAACAGGGCTCGGCCATGGTCCGCTGCGATCAGATGGTCGTCTGGAAAAAACAGGAGAATGAGGCGGGAGTCAAACTGACTCTCTATCTGGAGGACAATGTTCGATACGACGAGGAAAATCGAACGATCACCGAGAATCAGCTCTCGTTTCAGTTGTTCACCGAATCGGGAGTGGAGTTTCTGGCGCTCGATTCGTCTCAATTGTCGGGAGTACACGATCAGTTTTACCAGCGTGCGCGCGACCGGCGGCAACAACGAAAAATCCGTTCCGACGTCGAGCAGACGCAGTACACAACGCAAGGTGAGACCGACGATTCTCCCGAGTTGCGCCTCGTGCAGCTTCAGTCCGGCGAGACGCAACTTCGCCGTCTGCGAATTTTTCCCCGCAGCTCGACTCCCTACAACACGAGTACCTCGCGCTCGGATGACACGACGCCTCCCGAACAGATCACCTTTTTGAGAGGAGGAGTTCAGGTTCTGATCGAAGGTCTCGAGCTCCCGAACAACAGTTTTGACGTCGGCATGATCGATCTCTCAGCCGATCGGGCGATCATCTGGACCGAGGCTTCCGAGGACGGTCAGTTTCATCCCGACGTAATGCAAAGCAGCGACGCTCAGTTGCAGATCTATCTCGAAGGGAACATCGTCCTGCGCCAGGGGAGTCAGACCGTCCGGGCGGATCAGGTATTCTACGATGCACGCTCGAAGCGGGCGCTGATTATCAATGCCGATCTGCGTGCTTTCGTCCCTCAATTGAGAAGCGACATCCGCATCAGAGCGGAACGTATTCGACAGCTCTCACCGACCGTGATGCACGCGCAAAATGCCTGGAGCTCGACCAGCCAATACGGATATCCGGGTTATCGGCTGCAGGCGAGCGATATCTATCTCGAACAGCGTCCTGTCGATCCCTGGCTGGGCGGTCAGCCAATCACGATCGATCCCGAAACCGGCCAGCCGGTCCGGGAAGATTCGTACTGGATGACCAGTCTCAACAATCGGTTCATCCTCGAAGATTTTCCCCTGCTGTATACACCCATCGTCAGCGGGCCGGCGAAAGATCCTCATATTCCCATTCGCAATCTGTCGATTGGACAAGACAACATCTTTGGAGCGCAAATCGAGGCCACTTGGAATCTTCCCCAGATATTCGGATTCAACGTGCCCAGGGGGATCGAGTGGGATCTTCGAACGGATTATTATTCCGAACGGGGCCCGCGGATCGGTAGCGATCTCACGTGGATCGGCTGGGGTTTGTTCGGATTCGACGGTCAAAGTCGCGGGTCTTCGCGGATCGAATATCTGTACGACGACGGAAACGATAATCTGGGACGCGATCGCCGGAATCTGAATCCCGGCAGCCGGCATCGCGGCCAGGCGTTGATCAGGCACCGGCAGGAATTCTCGAACGGAATCGAGCTTCAAGGTGAGTTCGGTTATCTCTCCGATCGGAATTATCTCGAGCAATACTATGAATCTCAGTTCGATACTCAGAAAGACTTCGAAACACTCCTGTTTCTGAAGCAGGATCTCGATAACTGGTCCTGGTCGGTGCTGGGACGGCCCGAGCTGAACGATTTTGAAGCATCGACCGAATGGCTTCCCAAAGCGGATCTGTATTCGTTGTCGGAACCGCTCTTCGGCTCCCCACTGACCTGGAGTTCGCACAGTTCGGTTGGATACGGACTGATCAACGTTGGTGATCCGCCCTCGGATCCGAACGACCTATATACTCCGCTACCATATCTGACGTCCGCTGAAGGATTGGTGGCGATGTCGCGCCACCGTGTCGATGCGCCGTTCACGATTGGTCCGGTCAATTTCGTCCCGTACGCAATGGGTGAAGCGGCTCACTGGGACGAGGATCTGACGTCGACCGAACTCGACCGGCTCGTCGGACAGGTCGGAGTTCGCGCTCACACGATGCTGTGGAAGCTCTACCCCTACGTTCAAAGCGACATCTTCAATTTGAACGGCTTGATGCACAAGCTGGATATCGACCTCGAGTTCTCGCACACCGATTCTTCGCAGAACTTCAATGGAATTCCGCAGTACAACGAATTCGAAGAAAACGCACAGGAGCGATTTCGCCGGCGACTGGTCATGAACACATACGGGATGGCCACTCTTCCGACGATTCCCGGGTTTCCCAATTCGCCCTATGATCCCCGCTTTTATGCGATTCGGAGCGGAGCGGGTAACCAGGTGTCTTCTCCGTGGCACGAGTTGATCGACGATCAGCAGGTGCTGCGGCTCAGCTCGCGGCATCGGTTACAGACCAAAATGGGACCTCCCGAACGAAGGCGTATCGAAGACTGGATGATTCTCGAAACCGGCATGAGTTACTATCCGAATTCGGACGACAATTTCGGTGAAGATTTCGGATTGTTCTACGGCAACTACGAATGGCGAATCGGAGCGCGCAACAAATTACTGGCGTCCGCCATCTACGACATGTTCGAAGGCGGACAGAATATCTGGAATGTCGGTGTGCTCTCGCAGCGAAGTCTGCGGGGAAGCATGTACGTCGGATATCGGCAAGTCTCGGCAGGTCCCCTGAACAGCCAGATTCTGACGGCCAGCTACAGTTACGTGATGAGTCCCAAATGGATTTCCACGATGGGTACAGCGTTCGACATCGGCGAAGGACACAATCGCGGACAATCGCTCACAATCACGCGCGTGGGAGAATATGCGTTGTTGCACTTCGGAGCGAGCCTGGATCCCAGTAAAGGAAACGCCTCGTTCGGACTCTCGCTCGAACCGAAGTGGGGACCGTTCGATTCATCGTCCAATCAGTTGAGTACCCTGTTGAAAACGAGGTGAAAAGACATGTCCAACAGCCTGCCGGTCTGGGGCCCCGACGAACATCCGGAACACTCGCCCGCGAAAAAACGCTCGCCCTGGCGAATGCGTCTGATCGAAGCCGAGCGGGGATTTTCCTTCGGGTTCAAAAACGGAAGTGCCTTGTTCGGGCATATTTTCGTCGCACTGGTGATCGTCATCTCGGGAATGACGTTCGGACTCGAACTTTGGGGATGGGCCACGCTGATTGTGGCCATGTGCTGCGGCATCGCTTCCGAGTTGTTTCACCACTCGATCCGCGTTCTGGCAGACAGCTTGAAGGAAGAGCAGGCGACAAAAGCGATCAAACTTTCGGCAGCCGGAATGATGATGGTAATGCTCGCCGCGGGAACCGTCATCGTCTTTGTACTCGGCAGCCGCTTGTCGGTGATGTTTTCGCGATAATTGAACCGGTCGAACGGAATTACAGTTCGCTGTCTTCGTCCCGTTTGACGGGAAATTCGCTATCGCTGGCCAAAGCGAATTCAGAATCGAGTTCTTCTTCCGCACGAGGAGGTGATGCCATCACTTCGGTTCGATCGTCGTGACCGACTTCTTCTCCTGCCACTTCATCCGGTCCCAGATAAACTTTGAATTTCACGCTCGCAAATGCCAGTTCGTCTCCCGGAAGAACGGCTCCCCGCGTGATTCGCTGCCCATTGACACGAGTTCCATTGGTGCTGCCCAGATCGCGCACGAACAACAAACCGTCGGTCTTGGCAATCACACAATGGATTTTGGAAATGCTGTCGCTCGGGATGACCAGATCGCACACCTCCGGCCTTCGGCCGACAACCGTCAAGTCGCGCGAGATGCGAATCGTCTGATCGCCTTTTACGGAATGAAGCTGCGCGAGCATAAATGTGTCTTTCCCAACGGGGCATGCGCGGTTTGGCTGGCCCTTTCGCGCACACCGTCTCCTTCGAATTCTGGCATTGACTGCAGGATGAGTCAAGCAGCGAATCTCGGTTCGGGCCGGGAAAGCAGCTTTTTTGACGACGAAATCGGATTATTCCAGCCCGGCGGAGATCGCAGCGAGTTTCCGTTCATGTTTGTTCGTGTAGCGAATGGTCTCTGCCGTCTGCCGGGGAGTCTCGCTCGTGAGCGGCTGAACATAAACCATCTCTATGAGTCCCGAAAGCGTCTTGGGACCGATCCCTTTAATTCTTCGCAATTCGTCCACATGCTGAAACGGCCCGACCTCAGCGCGATATCGGACGATCGAAGCGGCTCGGACTTCACCGATTCCGGGTAACAGAACAAGTTCTTCCACACAGGCGGAGTTCAGATCGAGTTGAAACCGGACGGGCTCTCCCGATTCCTTCGAGTTTATGTCGAGCGAGGCGATCTCGAACAATGAGAATCCGAATATCCCAATCACCAGACAGCAGAGACACCGCTGGTCGGATGGAACCAATCGAATAGAAATTGGAGCTGAGCGAGACTCGGTGAGGTTGAGATCCAGCATGGAAAATTCGCCAGTCGCAAAACAGGGATCGAACCTTCAGTGTCGGATTTTCATCCGCATATTCAATCTGTCTTTGCGTACATATTGACGCGATTCACGGGTATTACTTGGATCGGGCATTCCACAGCACCGTTCCAGCCAGGCTCGCAGCAGTCGTTTGCGGGATCCAGTCGCGACGAGAAAAAAGTGAATCTTCGCAAGCTTTCATCGGGGAGTCCTGACGAATCAGAGGGCAATTTCTCGGTTTGCGAACATCGTCTCCCCGATTCCGTTCGATGACAAGGAAACTCTATGCAGTACTACGATGGTGTCGCGAACGCATCCCCCGGGGTCAGGTGATGTCCGTGCAGAAAATCGGCAATGTTCATCACTCGTTTCCCTTCCGGTTGGACTTCGAGCAGCTCCAGCAGACCCTCACCCGTCTGAACCGAAAGATGGTCGTGGTCAGCTCTGACGACGCACCCAGGGGCATGTTGTGACGCTTGTTCGAGCACGCCTGATTTGTGCACGAGCAGGCGTCTGGGTTCCTCATCTCCGTGACGAATCCACGTGAACGCGCGGGGCCACGGTGACATCGCCCGGATGTGATCGTGAATTTGTTTCGCGGACAGCGTCCAGTCGATTGTTCCGGAGGACTTGTGCATTTTCGGCGCGAGAGATGGCGCGACCTTCGGTTGACTGACGGGAGTCGCCG
>DATKCB010000561.1:0-5086 GCA_035513495.1 Planctomycetaceae bacterium
AAGCTCCCGCCGTTCGATCGCTGTTTTTTCGAACAACGGCGGGTATACTGGAACCAGAATTCACCTGCGGAACCAGATCACTCACCCACTGCGATCAGTCTCATTTTGAGGAAGACGTTTTCCATGCCCGCCAAGAAGTTCGATGCACGTATGGATTCTCTGGTGATCGAAACCAGAACCGAATGGGACGAACATATCGGTCACTTGACCGAGTCCGAGAAGTCGGCCATCGCCAAGGCGGTGCATGCCGCTCCTCAACTGGCGAGCAAAATTGACTACGAACGCGCACACACAGGGTTTACCCGCATTATAACCGTGACGGTGGAAGATATTTCGCGTCTGTATCAGGAACGCGTGGCGGCACAGAACTGAAAGCTGTACCGAAGACTTCCGATCGAGGTTGACTCGTGAACTCCATCGTCGAATTGCAATCGGCTGACAGCTCGGCTGCGGCCCGAATCGCTCCCCAGTTCGGATTCAACTGCTTCGAATTCGTCGCGCGCGTTGAGGGGCAAACAGTCTCCGTCCTCGACGCTGAACCCGGCTTCCCCGCCACTGACTCTCGACCGAGCGGACACGGCGTTCCGCTGCTCTTTCCCTTTCCGAACCGGATTCGAGACGGGCAATATTCCTGGCGCGGGGAAATCTACGAACTGCCTCCCGATCGGGTTCCCTACGACCGCACGGGCAACGCGATACACGGGTTCTGTCTCGATCGCCCGTGGAGAGTGATCGATCAAAGTCGCGACTCGGTCACTGGCGAGTTCCAACTTTCAGTCGATGCACCCGACCGGCGTGAATTCTGGCCTGCCGATTTTGTGATTCGGGCGACGTACTCTTTACAGGCGAGCCGATTGAATCTCGAAGTGGAGATCGAAAACCCCGACGATGTCGATCTGCCCTGGGGTTTTGGAACGCACGCCTATTTCAAGCTCCCACTCGGAACGTCGAGTTCCCCGGAAGCGTGTTTGATGGAAGCCCCCGTCACTCGTCACTGGGAATTGAGCGATTGTCTCCCGTCCGGAAAGACGGCCGAGATTCCCGGAGCGATGGATTTCGACGAAGGGTGGCGCTTCGGCAGCAGTCCACTCGACGATGTGTTCCAGTTGAAGGCGGATCGATCGCCTGCGGATCGCCGCACTCTGATCATCGATGAGCGAGCGGGGCTTCAACTCGAACAGCGATTTTCGTCGGAGTTCGAACACCTCGTCGTGTTCACGCCGCCCAACCGAAACGCGATCTGCCTCGAACCATACACCTGCATGACCGACGCGATCAACCATCCCGGCGAGTACGGTTTGCGCATCCTCCCGCCCGGTCAGAAGACCAAACTGTTCGTCGTGTGCGAAGTCTCGCCGGTGATTGCCTGACCGAACTCGCCGATCAGATCAGGAATCCGCGTTCCGATAGAACTCGTTGGCCGCCGCGACCGAAGCTCCCGCGTTCAGACGCAAACCCTGATCGAAGAGACATTTTTCGAGAGCCGCGAGAAACAGGAGGACATTCGAGCGGCGGCTGGCTTCTCCCATCAGTCCGATCCGCCAGGTCTTGCCTTTCATCGGCCCGAGTCCTCCCCCGATCTCGATTCCGAATTCGTTGAGCAGTTGTTTTCGAACTCCGGCATCATCCGCACCGGCGGGAATCAGGACCGAGTTGAGCATCGGCAGTTGAATTCCTTCGACGACGGAGTATTCGATCCCGATCGCGTTCAGTCCCGCTTTGAGTGCGCCGTGGTTTTCGGCATGCCGGGCGAAGCGGGCTTCCAGTCCTTCTTCGAGGACGATGCGGAGCGCTTCGTGCAATCCGTAATTCATGTTGATCGGAGCCGTGTGATGGTAGGCTCGATCGCTGCCCCAGTAGTTTCGGAGCATCGAGGTATCGAGATACCAGCTTTGCACTTTGCTCTTTCGATTGGCGATGACTTCTTCCGCCCGGGGTCCGAACGTGACCGGGGCGAGTCCGGGAGGACAACTCAGACATTTCTGCGAACCCGAGTAGGCGGCGTCGATCTGCCACGCATCGATTTCGACCGGGAGACCGCCCAGCGAGGTGACGCAGTCGATCAACAGGAGCGCGCCGTTCTCGTGGACGATGTTCGAGATTTCTTCCAGCGGCTGCAGTGCGCCGGTCGAGGTTTCGGCATGCACCAGCGCGACGAGTTTCGGCCGGACCTCTTTGACGGCTCGCGCGATTTCGTCTGTGGAAAAGACTTCTCCGAACGGCCGTTCGAGCCGCGTGACGACCGCTCCGCAGCGTTCGGCGACGTCGCACATTCGGCCTCCGAACACTCCGTTGACCCCGATCACAACCCGCTCGCCCGCTTCGATCAGATTGGCGAAACAGGCTTCCATCCCGGCACTGCCGGTCCCGCTGATGGCGAAGGTCAGGCTGTTTTGTGTCCGGAAAACCTCTCTTAACATCGTTTGAAGTTCGTCCATCACCCGCAGAAAGTAGGGATCGAGATGTCCGACGGTCGGAGCCCCGAGCGCGGCGAGTACGCGGGGTGAAATATCGCTCGGTCCCGGACCCATAAGGATCCTCTGCGGAGGAGTGACGGGGGCGAATTGAGAAGTCATGTGCGTGGTCCCTAGGGAACAGGGCGGAGAATGGAATCGTGCAAAATAACGCAAGTTTGGCTGAAATTCTACGGACTTTGGCAACTGGAGTCCTCATAATAAATTCTCGATTTCTTCATAACTTAACGGGTTCCTACGAACAGTTCCCAAGCGATGGCGGGTGAAACGTATGATGAATTTCTGCACTCTTGTTTCATTTTGTTAAGTCCGGTTTGCCCATGGCACCATTCGCTCAAAGGATACAGGCATGAGAATTCTTGTGTTCTGGGATAATCAGGAAGAAGCGGATCTGATCGAGATGTACCTCAATCCAGCGGATGATGAGGAATCAACAGCCGCCGACGCGGAAAATGAGGCGCAAGTTGTCGTGAGCGCCGGGGACTTCGAAACGGCATTGAATGCCCACACTGCTTGGGATGTCGTCTTTCTCAATTTAAGCTGGAATGACCCCGAGCAAGGCGTGGCTTATTTCGAACAGACGAAATCCAGGCTTCGTGATGCGCCGATCGTCGGCGCTTGTTTTACCCAGGATGTGTTCCGACTGGCTCAGTACATCACGCAGGGCTTGCGGTCCTACCTGATTCGAGACAGTGGCAAAGACTTTATCTTCCTGATTCAGACGACGCTCGAAAGTGCGGTCGAGTCGGTGCGGTCAGAGCGCGAACGGATCATCTCCGAAAAACTGCGTGAAGAAATCGACTCGGTTCGCAAACTTCAGGAATCGATTCTTCCCAAAAAGATCAAATGCCCCGAACCTTATTCGGTGGTTGCCCGCTACGAATCCTCGCAGATTCGCGTCTATGGAGGTCAGCCCGTCACGCTGGCGGGAGGCGATTATTACGATGTGTTCGCGCTCGACGATCACCGCATCGTCTTTCTCCTGGGAGACGCCTCGGGGCATGGCATGCGGGCCTGTATGTCGATCATGACAATGCACACGCTGGTCAATATGATTCGCAACGCGGAATACTCCAACACGGCCGCGTTCGTGGCGGAAATCAATCGACAACTGTGCGACGAACGAATCGTCAACCAGGAAGGATTTATCACGCTGTTATACGGAATTCTGGACGTCGAAACGCACCAATTCCAGTGGACGTCGGCTGGTCATCCGATTCCGATGCTCATCAGTCTCGAGTCCGGAGAAATTCAATCGTTGGGGGGTCTCGATGACGGGGGACTTCCGCTGGGCATCTACGGTGATGCCGAATACGATTCTCACAGCTCCCACATTCCACCCGGAAGTCGCTTGCTCCTGTACACGGACGGGTTGGAAGAAGCGTTTCCGGACGGCAACCGCGACGCGGGACAATTCGGGATCGAAGGAATCGAGAAAACACTCGAATCGTCGAGAGTGCATCAACTTCCCGATGCCCTGCAAGCACTATTTGACGACTCTCTGAGCTTCACGAGAGGTGCCGGCCGACACGACGACAGCTCCGCTGTCCTGCTGGAGCGTGCCGTTGAGGTTCTGGCAAAGCAGTCTTAATTCCGCTTGTTCTCTGCCGTCTCGGAGGATTCCATTCCTGCGACAAGCCACGCGCGAAAATCTGCAAAAGTGTTCACTGATCCGGCTTGAAAACCTCAGATATCTCCGGCAATCGTCGCCCCGATGACCCAGCGCAGCCCCCAGCCACAACCAGTCGGCCGGCAGCAATTCAATCGTCAAGACATAAACAGGACCTTGACATCCGATTTATGCTGAGATAGACTTCATTCAGCGAAATTGAGAACTTGACCTGCCCCACCTGCAACAGCCCAGTTATTGTCCTTCCTTGATGTAACGAGCGACATCATGCAACGATTTCCTACTTCTCTCGCCTTGATTTCGGGACTCGCGATCTGCCTGCCACTTTTCGCCGATGAGTTCGAACGCGAACCGATCAACTATTCGTCTGCCACTCCCCACAATCCGATTTCCGAACTGCAATCAGAACTGACGAAGCAGAAAACCCTCCTCAAGTTTGATGCGGATCGCGGCTACCTTGCCTCAGTCTTGAACGCGCTCGACGTTTCGCCGAGTTCTCAAACGCTCGTCTTCTCGAAAACGAGTCTCCAGCGTTCGCGGATTGCTCCACACACGCCCCGTGCGATCTACTTCAACGACGATGTGTATGTCGGTTATTGTCATCTGGGTGAAGTGCTCGAAATTTCTGTCGCGGACGCCCATTTGGGAACGGTGTTTTATACTCTCGACCAGGAAAAGTCAGCTTCGCCCAAGTTCATCCGGCAGACCGACAGTTGCTTGATTTGCCATTCCTCTTCGAGAACGCAAGGCGTTCCCGGGCATGTGATTCGGTCGATTTTTTCGAACTCCGGCGGAATGCCGATTTTTTCCGCGGGGAGTTACACCGTCGATCAGTCGACGGAATTCGAGAAACGCTGGGGAGGCTGGTACGTCTCGGGACAACATGGAAAACAATCGCACTTGGGAAATCTCGTGATTCACTCGCGAAACGTTCCCGAACCGGTGGATAATTCGGAAGGCCAGAATCAAACCGATCTGTCGT
>DATKCB010000562.1:0-13019 GCA_035513495.1 Planctomycetaceae bacterium
TAAGCGCTGTCGAAGTCGCCGATCTGCATCTGTGCGTCGGCCACGTTCTGCAGCAACTGGGTTCGCTGTTGAGGATTCTCGAGTTGACGGATCTGGTTCAGAGCCGGACCGAATTCGCCCGCGGCCAGTTGAGCCTGGATCTTCGCCTCGACCGACTGATTCCCTCGTGCGGGGGTGTCATCGACAACGATCAGGTCGTCGGCGTACGAAGCCACCGAACAGACGGCCAGAGAGCAGGCCGAGAGACCGGCAACGATTCGAGAAGACGTTTGAGAATAGAATTGGCGGAACGCCATAATCGAACTCCTTGTGGCCGAATGTTGATCGACAATCACTTCACGGTCAGATCTGCAGGACATGCAATCTGGATTTGTTTACCTGGATGAATTCGAGGCTGAATCCCCAAGAAATCCGCAGAGAGAATGCGCTCCGGGAGAACTCTGGGCATCAATACCTCTCTCTGAGGATCGTCTGGCGGAGGTCTTACGTCAAGGTGTTTTTTTAAAAATCGTCCAGACACCCTAATTGTCTTATTTTAACCCGAAAGAACAATCAAAGTCAGTACAACAAGTTTCTTCGAGCGAAAGGATTAAATCGATCGATCCAGTCGCAGGATTTGTACGGGTCATGCCGGCGATTGCCTTGCCGCTCATTATCGGGGAGAAGCGGAGTCGATCGCGGATTTCGCAGGAGGTCGTTGTGGAGCAGGGCAGCAATCGATGGGGCAAATATCGTGACTGGCTTCGAAACGTCCGACTGCTCGACGAGTCGAAATCATTCCGAGCCGCTCTTCGATCAGTTCCACCAGCATCTGGACAAACTTCGGATGGGTACCGACAGACTGCGCCCGCTGCATCGAGATTCCGAGTTCGTGACAGACGTTGCGGGCTTCCTCATCGAGGTCGAACAGGACTTCGATGTGATCGGACAGAAACCCGATCGGAGCCACGACGACGTTTCGAACACCCCGCTCGGCGAGATTGCGGAGATGATCGCAGATGTCCGGCTCGAGCCAGGGATCCTGCGGTCGTCCGCTACGACTCTGGTAGACCAGTTCCCATCGTTCGGGAGGGATCCCCAAATGTTCGGCGATCAAACGACCCGTTTCCTGCAGTTGCAGGGCGTAGTGACTGCTTTCGGCCATCGACATCGGAATACTGTGAGCCGTGAACACAAGTTGAAATTCCTGGCCTTCGAACGCACCGGACGACCGACCGATGAGAGCGGCGTTGGCAGCGATGAAATCCGGGTGATTGTAAAACACGCGGATTTTATCGAACGTCGGCGCATCCGTGCCGACCGTTTCTCGCGCGCGTTCGATATCCTCGCGATACTGACGGCAACCCGAGTAGGAGGAATACGCAGAGAGTACGAGGGCCAGTCCGTGCTTCCTGTTGTCCTGTTTCATCTGAGCCAGCGTGTCTGCGAGCATCGGATGCCAGTTTCGATTTCCCCAGTACATGGGGAGATCGACGCCGGCCGACTCCAGCGCCGGTTTCAAAGCCGACATCAAATCGCGGACTTGTTGATTGAGCGGACTGACACCCCCGAATTGCTGGTAATGCTCGGCCACTTCGAGAAGCCGTTCGCGAGGGATGTTTCGTCCTCGAGTGACGTTCTCCAGAAAGGGCATGACATCGTCTGGCTTCTCGGGACCGCCGAAGCTGACGATCAGCAGGGAGTCGTATTCATCGGGCACGTTGGAACTCTTGGGTCGGCTCGACCGGTGGGAAAGTATGAAAAGTGTAAAAAGTAGAAGAGTCGAAGGTGGAAGAGTGAAATGTGTTATCAGGAATCAGGGTGTCGGGGAGGAGCGTTGAACATTTATTTGACATTGGAATTTTGGCATTTGCCATTTGTTTCGTTCTCAGATTTCTGCAATCCGCTCGGTCGGCGGTTACTTCTTCGGAAAATGTTGCGAATTGATTTTTTTGATTGTCTCACCCGCATTGGCGACAGGGACTTTGCCACCGAGGCTGATTGTTGCTTTGGGTTTGCAGGTGCTGTCGTTGCAGGCTTGATAATCGAGTTCGATGTCGAGTTGAACCTTCTTACCGACAGCGGTTTCGGGGATATCCAGTTCTCCGCGTATGGCAATTTTTCCTTCATAGACCATCAGCGGGTCATCCAGACCTTCGATCGTGAACTTTTTACCGGCAGGATAGACGACTCCTTTGAGCTTCAAGTCGACGTCCGATTTCACCTTCAAAACAGTCGGAATGAAAAAATCTGGGGAGGCGGGATTCGTATTGATATGCCAGTCTTTTTCGATCTCGACGTACACGACGATCTGACATGTATTTCCGGCAGGAAGTTTGTCCACATCGAGATAGGGAACCAGCTTGACGAGATGTTTTTTCTCTTCATCGGACTGAAACGCGACCGGGACGAGTTCTTCGAAGTTCGGTTCTCGTACCCGGGAGGATTGCTTCACTCCATCCCCTGTCTCGAGGTATTTTGTGAGTGCGAGACTGAGTACGCTCATGCCGCGCGGGCTGTCCCGGTACACTCCTGCAAACGCTCCGAACAATTCTCCGGCACGCTCGCGGTATTCCTGTTTCCCGGTTCGTTCGGTGAGAGCGATCAGGTTGAGTGCGGAGACGCTGTTTCCTGCGGGGATGACGGCATCGTACGAGTTCTTCGTCCGGGCGATCAGCTCTTCGTGATCGTGGGAGGTGAAGTAGAACCCTTTGCCGGTTTTGTCCCAGAAGAGTTCGAGCTGAGTCTGCTGCAGTTTTTCGGCAGCGCCCAACCACTTCTCATCACCCGTCGTGTTGTGGAGAGCCAGCATTCCTTCGATCAGAAACGCATAGTCGTCGAGATATGCATTCAGTTTGGATTTTCCCTCGCGCCAGCTTCGGTACAAGTGTCCCTCGTCATCCGTCATTTCCGACCGGATGAAGTTCGCAGCTTTCTCGGCGGCGGCTGTGTAGAGCGGTTCCTCGAGAATGCTTCCCGCCTCGGCGAACGCGCGGATTGTCAGACCGTTCCAGCTTGTCAGGACTTTATCGTCCAGCAGCGGGTATTTGCGCTGCTTGCGAACGGTGAGCAACTGTTTTTTCCAGGGAGCGATTTTCGATTGGAGCTCTGCTTCAGAGATCCCCAGCTTCTTTGCGGACTCCTCGACGGAACGGGGGAGGTGCAGGACGTAACCGTGCTCGAACGGATTGGGCTGCGTCAGTCCGAAGCTCTCGGCAAAGAGCTTATAGTCATCTTCGCCGAGCGAAGTTTCGATCTCGGTCGGATCCCAGACGTAATATTTTCCTTCGATCGTTTCTGTTTCGGCATCGAGGGCAGAATAAAATCCGCCGGCTTCGTCGGTCATTTCCGCAAGCAGGAAATCGAGCGTGCTCCGCGCCGCGTCCTCGAACAGTGGATCCTGAGTCAATTTCCAGGCTTCGAGATACAGCGAGACCAGTTGCCCTTGATCGTACAGCATTTTTTCAAAGTGCGGGACGAGCCATTCCCGGTCGGTGCTGTAGCGGTGAAATCCTCCGCCCAGATGATCCCGGATTCCTCCCCGTGCGATTGCCGTCAAAGTGTGCAATACGATTTTTCGGGCATCTTCGTCGTTCGCAGCAATTGCCCGATCGAGCAACAGCCGCAGCTTCGCCGGAACGGGAAACTTGGGACTGTTCGGTTGAGACGCCCGGAAGTCGATTCCGCCGTATTCCGAATCATACGACTCTTTCAGGGAATTGACGGTCAGTTCGACGAGAGTGAGGTCCAGTTTGGTCTCTTCCAGATTCAGTCGCGGTTTCATCTGGCGCTGAACGGCATCGGTCACGACTTTGGCGTTCTGGCGAATGTCGGTTTCTTTGTCAGTCCACAACGTGTGTACGCGCTGCATGACCGTCGGGAAACCGAGTCGCCCGCCCTGATCTTCGGGCGGGAAATACGATCCGCCCGCGAACGGTTGTCCTTCGGGCGTCATAAACATCGAGAGCGGCCAGCCGCCCCCCTGGGGAGAGCCGATCAACTGGAAATAAACGATCAGCGACGTCATGTAGATGTCGTCCACATCGGGGCGTTCTTCACGGTCGACTTTGATGTTGACGAAGTGTTCGTTCATGTACTTCGCGATCTCTTCGTTCTCGAACACGAGCCGTTCCATCACGTGACACCAGTAGCAACTGCTGTATCCGATGGAGAGGAAAATCGGCTTGTTTTCCGTCTTCGCCTTTTCGAATGCTTCCGGTCCCCAAGGATACCAATCGACGGGGTTGTGCTGATGCAGCAACAGATAGGGACTCGACTCCCGGGCGAGCCGATTCGGCTCGTGACGTTTCTGGGGAGCGGGGGATTCTGCGGAGGACTTGGCAGACACGGGAGCAGGCTCCTCGGAACAGCCCGATGTCGCCGCAAACGCGGTCGTCAAGGCAAACGAGATGAGGATTATATTCGGCAGGCGCATCAGAGACGCTCCTTCAAAGTTGGGAGGGATGAGACGAATCGTTCGCCGTCACTGTATGATAGCCGTTTTTTGTGTTTGGATAGTAAGACAATTCACAATGTCGCTCAAAAAACTTTCGTTTTTGAATCAGGAGGAGAGTTCGGCAGGAGACGACCTTCGCACGCCGACCCTGTCGCGGGATGGAGCGGTGGCGAATCATCGGCTTTGCGGTCAATCGGGCACTGCGATTTGATCGAGGATTTGATTGAGGATCACCATCGCACGCTGCCTTTGTCCTTCGCGGAGAACGCTTTTACATTGCACGCGATGCGCGAGAACGGGTCCGCAGAGCTCTTTAACGTCATCGGGAATCGCGTAATCGCGTCCTTCGACATACGCGAGAGATTGGGTCGCCCGGTACAGAGTCAACGCTCCCCGCGTGCTGACCCCCATCTCCAGATCCGGATGAGAGCGGGTCGCTGCGACGATGTCGAGGAGATAATTGTTGATCGACTCATCGACGCGAACATTGCGGACCGCCGTCTGAATGGCAACGACATCCTGGCCGGTGAGGACCGATTGGATGCGTTCGACCGGTTCTCCCGAGCGATGCTGGGTAAGTGCCTGAAGTTCGAATTGGCGGGCCGGGTAGCCGATTTCAATTCGCAGCATGAAACGATCGAGCTGGTTTTCAGGCAGGGGATACGTCCCCTCAAACTCGAACGGATTTTGCGTGGCAAGTACGAAAAACGGCTGGCCGAGCGTGTGGGTCACGCCTTCAATCGAGACCTGCCCTTCGCTCATCGCTTCGAGGAGCGCGCTCTGAGTTCGCGGAGTGGTGCGATTGATCTCGTCCGCGAGCAGAATGTTGGTAAAGACCGGTCCCGGGCGAAATTCGAATTCCGCCTTATTGGGAAGAAAGATGCTCGAACCGAGAATATCGCTGGGAAGCATGTCCGGCGTGAACTGCAGCCGGGTAAACTCGCAATGCAGACTTCTCGCAATCGCCTTGGCGAGAGAAGTTTTGCCGACTCCCGGGGCATCTTCGATGAGCAGATGACCGCCTCCGAACAGCCCGACGAGCGAATAGCGTATCGGGTTCGGCTTTCCCAGGAGGACCTGAGCGATGTTTTCCTTCAGCGTTTCAATCTGTGTCGTGTGGGGATGGGACACGCGAAAACCTCGAAATTCCCGAAGTAGAAATAGGGGATCATGAATTGAGCGTTGTCACAGGATGTTCGAAAATGTGAAAAATTGTAAGGCTATAAACCCCCGGACAGAACGGATTTTGCGAATTTCGGACTTGTGAAGAAATCCTCATTTTCTTTCGAATTTCGCCAGATTCTGTAAAGAAATGTTTGGAGAAGGATCGCACCCTCAAAATCCGCAAGCCGCCCAATTACTGGTTCTCCTCAAGCGAATCGCGGGTCGGTCGTCGAACTGAGCCTTCCGATCAGGACTAAGGATCAGAAAATCCCGCAGAACTGCCAAAACTTCCCCGATTGCCAAGATCGATTCAATTCTCCGCTTCGGCTCACCGAAAATGATTCTGAGAGGGTTTGCGCTGCGCAGACGACAACCAGTCGATTCTCGTTACATGTATTGCGTCAAGTATGAAAGACCGGCGGAAGCCAATGATCTCAGGAGAGATGGCCGGGAGAGTCTCTTTCCCGACGCCTCGCTACTGGTTTGCTGCGGTCTGGCTGGTCTTGACCCCTCCATTGGTGCAGGCTTCGGATTATCCCGACCGATTGTTCGAGCTTCAAACGAATCGACTGAGACCGGCATCGATTTACGATCAAGGAGATGATCCTTTCCAACGTCAGAGTGATTTTTCCGGCTCGGACGCCCGCCTGTTGCAGACGGGTTATTCGATTGATCTGGAGAATCGTACCGAACGGGACCTCTCCGATCGAGCTGCCGGTTATCGTGGATTATCCGAATTCGAAACGCGGCTATCAGCGCATGCGGACGAATTCATCGGAGAGGACGATCTGATCGCGATTCCCCCGCAAGACGCGTCCGGCTTCGAGACAGAACCAATCTGGCAGGATGAGTGGAGCACCTTTGGTCGAGGTATGAGCTTGGGTGAGTTTGTCCGGAATGACGCCAAGCTGACATTCTTCAGCCTCGAAGACGACTTTCGGGCGTTCTGGAAACCGAGAAATGTCCTGTTTGTCGGTACCGGGTTGGGTCTTGGCATCGGTCTGAGGCAGTCGGTCGACGATGACACGCGAGAGTATGTCAATCGACATCCCAGACGATGGGGTTCGTTCACAGAATCCCTGGGGATGATGGGGAATACCGAATATCAGATTGCGGCCATTTTCGCGCTGTACGGATACAGTTTTCGCACCGAAAACGCGGAATTGATGGAGTTCACGCAGCTTCTGATCCGAACCTACACGCTCACGGGTCTCTCAACGGTCACGATCAAAGTCATCGCCAACACAGAACGTCCAAGTACACAGTGGATGAACGGAGATTTCGGATTTCCATCGGCTCATTCCTCGACAAGCTTCGCAATCGCGGCGACGATTGAAGAGTATTACGGTCCCAGGGCCGGGATCCCTGCCTACCTGCTGGCGGGCCTGATTGGCTGGAGCCGGATCGACGAACAGAATCACGATGTTTCCGACGTCGTGTTCGGCGCAGTGTTGGGATATGCCATCGCAAAATCGGTCGCGGGACATCACTTGCGGGGAGATTCTCGAATACAATTCTTCCCCTGGACCGATCCGAACCGAGGAACGTATGGAGCGATGTTCCAGGTCGATTACTGAATATGCCACGCTGCAGAGAGAATTCGATGCTCGGACTGTTCATCACGGGGACCGATACCGACGTGGGGAAGACGTTTGTCGCAGGCGCGATCGCGGCGGAATTGCTGGCTGATGGCTGGAGGGTCGGAATCTACAAACCCGTCTGTTCGGGTGCCGATCGAACTGCAGACGGTTCGTTGGTCTGGACCGACGTCGAATCTCATTTTTCAGTTCTGCAAAAAAAATATCCCCGAGAACTGATCTGTCCCCAATGTTTCGAAGCTCCTGCCGCGCCTCCCGTTGCCGCCCGCGCAGAGAATCGCACCGTTGATCGAAGCCTGATTTCGACGGGAGTCAGTCGCTGGAGGTCGCGCGTCGAGATGCTGCTCATCGAGGGGGTCGGAGGCTTTCTCTGTCCGCTGACGGAAACCGAATCGGTTGCTGATTTTGCACTCGAATTATCCTGTCCCGTGCTGATTGTCTCGGCGGACCGGCTGGGAACGATCAGCCACACGCTGCTGACGATTGAAGCGATTGAACATCGTGGATTGCCGATCGCCGGAATCGTTCTCAACCGCTGCAGTCCGCCGTGCGATACCGTTGCGGAACGGACGAATCTCGAGGAACTCGAGTCCCGCACCGATGTACCAATTCTCTCGACGGTCGGATATCGACATTCCGGGAGGTTGCAGCCCGTTTCGGAAGGTAGCACAATAGATTGGCTCGCTTTAGCTGGCAATCCGGCAATCTCGCACGAATGAGAACCGATACCGGCGAAAGGCGGTTAAAACCGCGGTCTTTCTCATCGATTGATCTGCTCATTGCGATTGACTCTCGCAAGGTCGCTGCCGGAACTCGATGTTCGACGGGGATCAAGAACACTTCGGGATTACCCGGAGTCAATGAGTCGCGGTTCCCAACTTTTTGAAGACGACAATTCCCGGAGTTGATCGATGTCCTACGAGGTGCAGTGCGGCGAGTGTTCTGAAGTGATTCTGATCGAGGATCTGGGTGTCGAAGTCGCCTGTCCTCACTGCGCGGCGGTGCTGATCCTTCACGAAAGTGATGTCTCGGGGATGCGCGACTCGGAGACCCCGGAATCGGCTTCGACGGACGAACAACCCTCGTTTCCGCCACCCAGTGAAGAACCTGTCGAAGCGGCGAGAGACGAGAGCATTCCCAATTTTGATTTCCTCGGCGACGCACAGGAGACGACGGAATTCCCACTGATTAAAATCGATGTAACCGGAGGCGCACCAGCCGCCGCAGAATCAGTGAAAGAGCGGACGGCAGAGGCATCCGATTCGAAACGTGAAGACAACGCGACGGAATCCCAGAACAAAAAATTCCAGGACAAAAAAACTGCTGCCGAAAAACCCGAGCGAAAGAACAGACTTTCCGCACGAAAAACCACGGGAGTTTCGGACCTCGTGTTCAAGAGCCTGGTGAGCTACTCGATTTTCGTCACCCTCGCACTGCTGTATCTGATGTATTCCTATCGAATGGCGAAGCCTCACCAACTCGAAAGTCTGCCCGACATCCAGCCGTGGAAGCCGGGTGAGTTCATCAAAATCGAGGAAAACGCTATGCTTCCACCCGGACATTCGCTGCGTCTAGGCGAAACGCAACAATTCGGGAACATCCGGGTCACTCCGCTCCGGGTGACTCGCGAACCGTTGCGATTCGTTCATTTCGAGGGGGCCGGTGCCGGATCAAAGTCCCCCTCGAACCCGGTTCTGAAACTCTGGTTGAAAATCGAAAATGTTTCGAGTAACCAGAAATTCGCACCGCTCGATCAAAAGCTGGCTCTGCTGAGACACGTCGATCCAAAGGATTATCAAAATGTCATGGCCAATACCTGGGTTTGTCGCATGGCAGATCTTCGCACGAAGCACAATCGAACGTTCATGTACGATCATCCCACGACCAGCAACTACAACATCCAGGGGATGTCGAACCATCCGATCGGACCCGGCGATTCGATTGAGACGTTTCTCCCCACCCAGGATGAACAACTCGAAAGTCTCCAGGGAGAACTTGTCTGGCGGATCCAGATCCGTAAAGGGTTCAATCCGGACAGCATGAATGGAGTCACCACGCTGATCGATGTGATCTTCGATTCGAACGACATTTCACAAGGATGAGGCCGTTGCGTGCCAGGAATCTTTCGTTCCGCGGCTTCCGTTACGAACCTCCCGCCCTGCCCTATGGATCGATTATCCGATTACGATTACGAACTCCCTTCCGAGTTGATCGCGTCGGAACCCGCCCTCCGTCGAGAGGATGCTCGTTTGCTGGTGGTCCATCGGGACTCGGGGAGGCTCGAACATCGCACCATCCGCGATCTGCCGGAATATCTGCTTGCGGGAGACGCGATCGTCCTCAACGACACGAAAGTTCTTCCAGCCCGACTGTTTGGCACAAGAACGGCCACCGGCGGAAAATGGGAAGGCCTGTTCCTTTCAGCCGATCCCGAAGGCAACTGGCAACTGCTCGGTCAGACCAAAGGGAAACTACAACCAGGGGAAACGATTACGGTCCACAAAGCACACGCGCCAGATGATCCCGAGACTATCGTGCTGACACTGCTCAAACGCGGTGAAGAAGGAGAATGGACTGCCCGGACCGAGTCCGATTCGTCGCACATCGAGTTGCTCGAAAAGTTCGGAACGATGCCGCTGCCGCCCTACATGAAAAAACCGATCGCGACCGCACAGGACCGGATTCGCTATCAGACCACGTTCGCCGATCGCCCCGGATCGGTCGCCGCACCGACCGCGGGATTGCATTTCACTCCCGAACTGCTCGCACAATGTTCCCGGAAGGAAGTTCAGATCGAAAAAGTCACGCTGCACGTCGGGATCGGAACATTCCGGCCGATTCAGGTCGAACACCTCGACAAGCATGTGATGCACTCGGAGTGGTGCGAACTGACCGCCGATACTTCCGCACGATTGAACGAGGTCAAAAGTTCCGGAGGACGAATTGTCGCGGTCGGAACGACGTCGGTGCGGACGCTCGAATCGGCAAGCGATTCGCAGAAGTTAGCTCCCTTCTCGGGGCACACCGATCTCTTCATCCGGCCGCCCTACGAGTTCCAGGTTGTCGATGGACTCGTCACAAATTTTCATCTTCCGCAGTCCTCGCTGCTGGTGCTGGTGAGCACGTTTGCCGGGCTGGAACTTGTCCGCGAAGCATACCGAACGGCGATCCGCGAACGTTATCGCTTTTACAGTTACGGGGATGCGATGCTGATTTTGTAGCCGAACCGCTCCAGCGACGGATTTTTGAAATTCTTGCGACGATTCGTGCGGACTGGTCGCGGAAGAATACCTGCCGCCTTCCGACTTCTTGCGAAGACTGGCCATTCTTGGCACCGGTGCGGGCTACCTGCTGCATCATGCGCTCCGTGCGTTCGACTCGAGTAACCGATCGGTCCGAATCTCACCAATCCCCAGCAATTTTTTTTGTGACTGATAAGTCTTCAGCGATTCGTCGCGGCGTGGGTTGGAGTCAGTTTTCACTGCGCGGATCAGAATATTCTTGGGCGTGTGTTCCATGTCGATGAATTCGATGACCTGGGTCTTGTAACCGACCGCTTCGAGGGCGAGTGCGCGGAGGGAGTCGGTGGCCATCGCGGCGAAGCGTTCTTTCAGGATTCCGTGCCGCAGCATCGGCTGGAGATCGGACGATTCGATCTGTTGAAACAATTCGTGCTGACAGCAGGGGACCGCCATGATCGCCCGCGCGTTCCAGGCGACCGCCTGCACCAGAGCGTCGTCAGTGGCGGTGTCGCAGGCGTGCAGCGAGATCACCAGATCGACGTCCCCGGTCGTCTGAAAACCGGCGATTTCACCCAGTTCGAAACGCAGTCCGTCGAGATTCAGTTTCTCTGTGACTTTACGGCAATGCTCGATCACTTGCGGTTCGCGGTCGAGTCCGACGATTTCGGCCTTGCGCTCGAGGATTTCGGTGATCCAGTAATGCAGGGCGAACGTGAGATAACTCTTTCCGCAGCCGAAATCGACGATTCGAAGCGGACGATCGGAGTCCAGCGACGGCAGAATGTCCCGCACAAACTCCAGATAGCGATTGATCTGGCGGAATTTCGCGTGCCCGGCCGACTTGAGTTGTCCGTAATCGGTCATCAACCCCGCTTCGATCAGAAACGGGAGCGGTTCGTTGTCGGGGAGCAACCGGTTTTTCTTGTGGTCGTGCAGCGTCTCGACCTGTTTGAGCGAAGGTTTTTTCCGTTTGACGATGACCTCTCCCGTCGGTTTGACCCGCAGCTCGTAATCGGCCTCCGCGGAATGCAGGTTGAGCCTCATGTACATCATGCCGAATGAAAATCGGAGACTTTGTACGGTATCGATCAGCGTCAGATTTTCGTGAAATTCCTGTTTTCCCCGGCGGATGGTTTTCTGATAGATCATCCCCTGTTTCGTTTCGATCAATCGTCCCGAGATTTTTTCGGGAAATCCCGACGTGTCGTCTTCGTCGGGAGGAACGGCCAGTTTGCTGAGCGTCCAACGCAGGATTTTCCCTGCTTTGATGTCATCCTGGATTTGTTCGGGCAGGGCCAGATCGTTCATCGTGAAATCTTTATCGAGATTCAGATCGAAAATTCAAAGCGGAACAAAGCGTCTCGCAGTTTACGCGATCGATGCGTTACAGGGTCGCATCGTAACAAGTTCCCGGGTTACAATCCTTCCCACAGATCGAGAATCGAGGAGAGACACCGATGAGTTTGAACAAAAAACAAAAGAAACAGATCGAGGTCGCGAAGAAAAAGCTGGAAGGCCTGCGCCGGCAACTGGCCGGCAGCAAGCAGCAGATGGACGACCCCGAGGAAGTCCGAAAGTTTCAGGAAGAAATCACGAAACTGGAAGATCAGATCAAAAAGATTCGCGCCGAAGAATGACCGCCACGGTTCCTCCGACGATCATCGTCGTGCATCGCAGAGAACGCCGCAGCAAGTGTTCTGTCGAACCGCTCCGCGAACATCCCGGCTTCCGCTTTCTGACCTATCCTATGGACGAAGAACCCATTCCCTCGGGATATGTCCGGATCGGCATCGGCGGCCCGATACTCTCGGAAGTGGATTCCGAAAAGGGACTGCTCGTCCTCGACGCCACCTGGCGGCTCGTCTCCAAGCTCGAAAAACGTTACGCCGACGTTCCCATCCGGTCGATTCCCGAATACCGGACCGCCTATCCGCGCATCTCGAAAGTCCACGACGACCCCGACGCCGGACTCGCCACAATCGAGGCGATCTACGCCGCCTATCATCACCTGGGACGCGACACGACGGGCCTGCTCGATGAATATCAGTGGGGGGAAGAGTTTTTGCGGTTGAACAATTTCGGCAAACCTGGTGGCGATTGAAACCCGAGCCTGGAGCGGATCTTCAACCTGCTCCACGATTGACGCAGATCGCACGCTCGAAATTACCCGTTTCGGCACCGACTTGCGCAACAAACTCGCGAGAAATAGAGTGGATTGGTTTGTCCGCGAATCAGTTTTCAAGCGGATCGGGCACGGTTGCCTTTCGACCATTTTGACCGCAACTCGATCATCTCGGAAACAGTCTGATGCGACCTGAAATTGTCAATTCGAACGGAAAGTTCTCGACAAATTGAATGACAGTAAGAGTGTTTACAGGAGAGTGAATCGATTGGCACACCTCTTGCCGTGATGTCCGATCGAGCTGTCTCAATCTTGTTACACAAGTTTAGACGAGGAACGAGACCATGTGCCGTGAATTTCACATTTCGAACCTTAGTTTCGCGTTGGATGATTACTGTCAGGAAATCGAACAGGATCAGGAATACGTACATCGCGATGATCTGCTCTCCCAGTTGGAG
>DATKCB010000563.1:0-2087 GCA_035513495.1 Planctomycetaceae bacterium
AATGTCACGGACCCGACTCGGCAGCGCGACAGGCCGATTTGAGACTGGATGTGCGCGAGAACGCGCTCGCGCTGCTCCGTCCAGATGATTTCGAGCAAAGCGAAGTGCTGGCGAGAATCCGTTCGACCGACCCCGACCTGCGGATGCCGCCGCCGGATTCCCACAAGAAACTCTCTCCGCAGGAAATCGAGAAGCTCCAGCGCTGGATCGAGCAGGGAGCAGAATACGAAGCGCATTGGGCTTTGATTCCTCCCGAGCGGCCGACCTTGCCCAAAGTTTCCAACTTCGACTGGCCTCGCAACGAGATCGATCGGTTCGTCCTCGCGCGGCTCGAACGGGCAGGACTCGCTCCGTCTCCCGAGGCATCGAAAGAAACTCTGATTCGCCGTGTTTCGCTCGACCTGACCGGCTTGCCGCCGACTCCCGAGGAAGTCGATGAATTCCTGGCGGATTGTTCTCCCGGTGCCTACGAAACTCTCGTCGATCGGTTGCTGGCATCGCCTCGGTATGGGGAAACGATGGCCGCCGACTGGCTCGATGCGGCCCGCTATGCCGATACCGACGGCTATCAGAACGACCGCTATCGCTACATGTCCCCCTGGCGCGACTGGGTGATCGCGGCCTACAACCGCAATCTGCCGTTCGATCAGTTCACGATCGAACAACTGGCGGGAGACATGCTCCCCGACGCGACGCTCGAACAGCAGATCGCGACGGGGTTCGGACGCAATCATCGCATCAACTCGGAAGGAGGTTCGATTCCCGAAGAATGGGCGGTCGAGTACGTCGCCGACCGGGTCGAAACGCTGGGGACGATCTGGCTCGGACTGACGCTCAACTGTTCCCGCTGCCACGACCACAAGTTCGACGCCGTTACTCAAAACGAGTTCTATCAGCTCTACGCTTACTTCAACAGCGTCCCCGAATGGGGTCTCGGACCGAACAATGGAAACAGCCCTCCGTTCATCAACGTCCCCGCAAGCTGGCCGAATTTGAGTGAGGAAGAAAACCGCCTGATCGCGCCTGCCCCTTATGAAATTGTCAAAACGCAAACGTCGGTCCTGCGCCCCAAACCGGGCGGTCCGGAGACAGTAATGGTGATGCAGGAAATGGAAACTCCTCGTCCTACGTATCGCCTGATTCGCGGAATGTACGATCAGCCCGAGACGTCGCAGGTGCTTCCGCGTGCTGTTCCGGAGAGTGTGAGAATTGCCGGAGTCGATCCTCCCCGCGACCGTCTCGAACTCGCCCGCTGGCTGATGCATCCACAGCATCCGCTGACGGCCCGCGTGACGGTCAATCGATTCTGGCAGAAGTTTTTCGCCACGGGACTCGTCCGGTCCAGCGAGAATTTCGGTTCGCAGGGAGAATTACCCTCTCATCCCGAACTGCTCGACTGGCTTGCCACCGAGTTCATCCGGTTAAAGTGGGACATGAAAGCTTTGCAGAAGCTGATCGTGACCAGTGCAACCTATCGGCAATCGTCGAAGATCACTCCGCACCTGAGAGAGATCGACCCCGAGAACCGATTGCTGGCGCGCGGTCCGCGACATCGGTTGTCCGCGTTCGCACTGCGGGATCAGGCTCTGTTCGCCGGCGGCTTGCTGGTCGAGAAGATCGGCGGGCCGTCGGTCAAACCGTACATGCCGCCCCGCATCTGGGAAGCGTATTCGAACAACAAGTACGTTCAGGATCACGGAGAGAGCCTGTATCGCCGCAGTCTCTACACCTACTGGCGACGGACAATCCCGCCCCCCACGATGATGAATTTCAATTCGTCCGATCGGGAAACGTGTACGGTCCGCAAGGACAAAACCAACACGCCGCTGCAGGCGCTGACCTTGATGAACAACATCACGTTCGTGGAAGCCGCGCGGTTTCTGGCCGAACGGATGCTGACGGAGGCCGATCCGTCGCTCGACGCTCGGTTGACGCGCGGGTTCCGGCTGGTGACATCTCGCAATCCCGATCCCTCCGAACTGGAGATCCTCCGCGCAGCCTACGATCAGTATCGGAGCCGCTTTGCAGAGGATTCCGCCTCTGCCGGGCAACTTCTTTCCGTGGGTGAGAAACCTCGCAATGACGAA
>DATKCB010000564.1:0-2437 GCA_035513495.1 Planctomycetaceae bacterium
AACTCCCGTCCGGAGATCCGGCAATGCGTAGAACGTTGAAAGCTTCTTCTTCGTGGGGCAGGTTTGTATCCTTCCTTTGAGAGGCGAGATCTCCAAGCAAAGAGACCTTTCCAGCAGGTTACCAACCTGCTCCACTATTGGACTGCCAGTTTCAGGCAGACCGCTTCCTTGCCATTGCGGAGGAGCAGATAGCCTCGGCTGAAGGCGGGGGTGTTCCAGGTTTTACCGTCGAGGACCGGCATCCGATACAGTTCGTTCCATTTCTCGGGAGTCGCCTCCGCGAACGCGACTTCTCCGCTCTCGCAGAGAATCGTCAGAATATCGCCGATCAGAATCACCTGGCCGAACCCGGTGTTCGAACGGGCCTTCCATTGTCGCTTTCCCGATTCCAGCTCGATGCAGGACATCAGCGACTCGTCGAGTCCGTACACGAATCCGTCCTTCTCGACTCCGTCGTTGAATTTCAGTTTGAAGAAATTATTCTTCGCCCAGAGCGGCTCGACGCTCCAGTTGTCGCCGGTGTGTCCGATTTCCAGCAGAGCCGAGCCTCGGTTGTAACTGCTCGAGATCAGAATTCGATTCTCTCGGACAATCGGCTGGGCGGCGTTGACTTGCGGCATGTTCTCCCACTCGAACCGCCACAGTTCGGTTCCGTCGGCGGGAACGATTCCCGCGACTCCGTGTCCGTCAAACAGGATCAACTGTTTTTCCGCATGCAGTTCGGCGAGCCGGACTCCCGCATAACTCGCGGGGTAATCCCCCTTCGCCCAGAGAATTTCGCCGGTCAGCTTGTCGTACGCGATGACCCCTTTTCCCTGTTCTGTTCTCTTCGTTTCTCCGGTTCCGGGATTGACGATCACCATCTGATCGACGATCAGCGGAGAGGCCGACATCGCCCACGAGATATTTTTCGCTCCGGCATCTTCGAGAATGTTTCGCGACCAGATTTTTTCGCCGGTGAGAGCGTTCAGGCAGTTGAGAATTCCGGTTCCTCCCAGCGAATACGCGTGCCCCTCGTGAATCGTCGGAGTGGCCCGCGGACCGTCCCCGCCAACAGGCTCCTCCCAGCGGGCCTCGTCTTCGTGAGCCCAGACCTGCTTTCCGGTTTTGAGTTCGTAGCAGATGACGAGTTCTTTTTCAAAGACTTGCTCCTGCGTCCAGCACAGATCGTCCACGATCGAGAATGACGACCAGCCAAGTCCGACGGGATGCCGCCAGAGTTCCTCGGGAGGATTCGCGGCAAAGTCCCGATTCAATTGCAGGTTTTGGACGACCCCTTCGCGGTTGTCATTGCGAAATTCGGGCCAGTCCTCTTCGACGATCATCAATTCCCGACCGGCGAGAAGATTCGCGTCCGAGACGATCTGATTTTTCTTGGCCTCCGCAGCGAGTTGTTCCGCTCTGGGAGACCATCGCCAGGCGAGGACGGGTTTCATGTCCCCTTCAAACGATTCGATTCGAACAGCTCCGATCGTGCCTCCCACGAGAGTCACAAACAGCAGCACGCCCCCCACACGGAGGCGGCCAGACACACCCGATAAAAACGACCACCAGATGAGGGTCATCAGCAAAGTCAGAGGAATCAAGACGTAGAAAATCACAAATGAGACAATGCTCTCATCCTCCAGCACGCTTTCGTAAGACTCGTAGGAAGTGACTCTCGGGGCCATCAAAACAGCCGTCGCTGTCATGAGTGCGATCGCAAGATAGAATACGATCAACCACGTGAACCGCGGCTGATTCGAGCCGCCATCGTCCTCGGGCGCCATCGTTTCGATCGTTTGGGGGACATGAAAATTGCGAGGCATGGCCGTGCTTTCAACAGGTAGCGACTTGACAATTATTCCTGTTCGCGGGCATTTTTCAACCGCTCGCCTGTGAGTAAATCGAACCCGTCGGGACGGCGCTGTTCCGGAACTTCATCGCCGGTCTCGTTCGTCCATTTGGCCAGGACCGAGCGCAACTCGTCGATCTGGCTGCGATATTGGTCGTCATCGATCAGATTGCGTTGCTCGAACGGATCGGCTTCGAGGTCGTAAAACTCTTCCGGTGCGCGGGGCACTTGAAAGCAGATCGCCTGTTCCCTGGGCAACTCGCCCGCCTGAAACAACTCGATCATCTTCTGATACGTCGGGCTGCGAACGGCGTCGGCGGGTGGTGAGAGCGGAATGTCGGTGTAAGAATTTTTCACATAGCGGTAACGCTCCGAGCGAACCGAGCGGGAGTGATCTTCGTAATCGTGCCAGTTGTGTTCTGAAATCGCGTGCGTGCGAATCGTCGCGTTCGGATCGGATAGAATCGGCAGGATACTTTTCCCCTGAAAGGTCGGTCCCGGATCGAGTTTCGCGAGTTCCAGAATCGTGGGCGCGATATCGATCGAGCTGACGAGCGAACCGGTCGTCGATCCCGCTTTGACCTTGCCGGGCCATTTGACGAT
>DATKCB010000565.1:0-4876 GCA_035513495.1 Planctomycetaceae bacterium
CACAGCACCTAACAGATAGAGCCAGGCGAGATAAAACGCTTTCTCGTTGTCGGCGAGTGCCAGCGCTCCCAAACCGAAGAAGGCGACACCTTGCAGGATGCGACCTCCGTTGAAGCAGAAACCGGCCCCCGTGCCGCGGAGCCGGGTGGGATACAGTTCCGGGAAATAAACCGCGTAACCGGCGTGCATGCCGAGTGTGAAGAATCCGAAGACCGGCAGGAACAAGCCGAGGATGATTGGCGAGGCCTGTTGAGGAATCAACACTTTGAACATCAGGATCGCACATGCGAAGCCGAGCAGATGGTACATCATGAAGGCACCTTTGCGGCCCATCCGATTGGAGAACCATCCGAACAGAACGAGACCGAGGCCCCCGCCGATGGTGTTGAGTGCCATGCTGAGCATTTCGTCCGACTTGACGTTGTGTTTCTTGAACGCCGCCGCGCGGCGTTCGAAATACTCCGATCGGCGAACGACGATCTGGTCGGCCCATTCCTCCTCGGTCAATTCTCCCCGGGCTTTCGCTTCATCCAAGTCCTGGACGGAGGGAGGGTTCATCGGGATCTCCTCGGCGATCTTGGCCTGCGTTTCGGCATGCCTCATGAGCGCGTTTTTACCGTAGATGTGAGAACCCCAAAACGTGGTCAATCCGATCGAAGCGAGTGAAACTCCCACCAGCGTGTTCCGCAGATATTCTGGAAGAAAGAGATCAGTAAAGCGTCCGGTGGCCTGCGTCTTGTCGTCAGCGGCTCGTTCTTGAGCCTTCTGCCACTTCTCAGGCTCTTTCAATTTCCAACGAATCCACAAAGTGAGCAGGGCGGGCAGCACACCGATGGCAAAGCCGTATCTCCATCCGTCCCCATCCCGGTTCAAGTAGGGATTGTTGACGATGAATTCTCCCGCGGCGGCAGCCAGCAAGGTGCCAAAAACAGAGGATGCGTGAAATATGGAACTTGTGATCGAGCGTACATTCACAGGCATCACCTCGGCGACCATCGATGAGGCAACTGCCCACTCCCCTCCTACCCCCATGGCGACGAAAAAACGAAGAATCATCAGTTGTTCGGGCGACTGCACGAATGCCTGAACCAGCGTGAACAGCGAGTAAAACAAAATCGTGATAATCATCGTCTTGGAACGACCGATGCGGTCACTCAGCATTCCGAAATACAAACCTCCAATGGCACCACCAAACGCGAATGCGGAAAACGCCCAGTCGTTCCATCGGGCGACGCTCGGGTGTTCCGGTTGAACATTCAGCAGATCCGGAATTGTGTTGGTCATGCTGGCGACGAAGATCTGTCCCTCGAACACATCGAACACCCATCCCAGCGACGCAATGAGCAGGACCAGCCATTGATACCGCGAAATCCCGCGATACCATTTGAGATTTTCCTGCTGCGTCCCGTTTGATGAATTCGTCTGGCTCATGAATTCTCTCCGCGAAATCGTGAAAAAACAGTCGTCAGAGAAATAAGGGATCGGCGGTCCAAAAGCAAGCAGGGATTGTTTCGAAGCGAGGTCTGCTGCATTACGATAATGCCACAATTCGTTCCTGAGAACTTCAGAGAAATACCAGAAAGACTTGTAAGCGATGACTTCACGCCTGAAATTCGGTTTGATCGGCTTTGGAGCCTGGGGTAGTTGTCACGCGGGCGCGATTGATTCGACCGACGGAGCCGAACTGTCTGCGATTGCAGTTCTTTCTGAAGAGTCTCAATCGAAAGCGAGAGAAGCCCATCCGAACGCCGAAGTCTACAGCGATTACCGCGAACTGCTCGCGCGGGAAGACATCGAGGCCGTCGATATTGTGCTGCCGAGTTATCTTCATCACGAAGTCGCCAAAGCGGCCCTCGAAGCAGGCAAGCATCTGCTGCTCGAAAAACCGATGACCATCAGCGTCCCCGATTCACGCGAGCTTGTCGAACTCGCACAGTCCAGCAACCTGAAACTGGCTGTCGGACACGAATTGCGGATGTCGTCGCTCTGGGCCAGGGCCAAGCAGTTGATCGACGAAGGGCTGATCGGCGATCCGCAGTACGTGCTGGTTGAACTTTCGCGGCGACCGTATCGACCGGGAGCGAGCGGATGGCGGTTCGACATCGACCGCGTCGGCAACTGGATTCTCGAAGAACCGATCCACTTTTTCGATCTGGCCCGCTGGTATCTGAGTTCGGCCGGTGAGCCGGAATCGATCTTCGCCAAAGCCAACTCACGGCAGCCGGATCATCCCGAGCTGCAGGACAATTTTTCGGCCATGATGAGTTACGCCAACGGCTCATACGCGGTCATCACGCAAACGCTGTCCGCCTTCGAACACCATCAGACCGCGAAGGTCACTGGAACGACGGGGGCGTTGTGGGCGAGCTGGAGCGGTGCGATGGACCGCACGCGGCATCCGACGTTTTTTCTCAAGGCGTTCGATGGAGAGCACGTCGAGAATGTGGAGATCGAACGAACGGCAGGGGAACTGTTCGAACTCGAAGACCAGATTGCGATGCTGGTCCGGTCAATCCGGGACGAAGGGCCGATCGCCTGTTCCGGTCGCGACGGAATGATGTCGGTCGCGATGTGCGTGGCGGCTCAGAAGTCCGTCGATGAAAAGCGTCAAGTGATGATGAGCGAGGTCTTCGTATAGATCACGCTGAGTATCTCAGCGACGATCCTGGAAACTGGGGACTTTCATCAGTCGCGGTGACGGATCGAACAGCCAGTATTTCTCGGCCTTCGTGAAATCGGGCGTTTTGGGAACGGTGAAGAACTCAGCAACGAGGACGTTTTGAGTCGGATTGTTCGGCTGCGGCTGTTGTTTCGAGGCGAACTGTTCAACGAACTCCTGGATTTTCGGATCACGGGGTGAGTTGAATCCGCCGATCGTCACCATCGATTTATACTTATCGTGCCACACAAACACTTCGTAGTCTTCGCCGTACCCGAACTTGCTCGCATTACGCATCGACAAGGCGAGTTCGTTGGCGTCTTCACCCGCTTTATTGAGAGCGTCCGAGACTTTGAAATCCTTAACTTTTTTGCCCTCGGCACCGTCGCGATAGGCAACCGAGCGGCCCGTGAACGTGGCGATGACCAGCGTGTATTCGGCTTTGTTCTCGAACAACGAGTAGTTGTAAGGAGAGTTCAATTTCACAAGCAGAGGATCGATCGTCTCGGCTTTGACTTCTTCGGGGGAACGAAGCGGATTGATCGTAAAGAACGCTCCGCTGAGGGGAGTCGGTTGTCCGGGTGTCGGACGGAATCGGGCTCCGTTTTCGAGCAGAAAATCCGCTTTGAAATTGTTTTTGATGTAATCCAGCGTGCGTCGCGCGGTCGAATCCTCGGTATTCGTATAATTTCCCGCCAGTACGGAGATCATCGGCCGGCGTTCGGCGAATACGCGACGTTCGCTCTGACGCAAACGATTTTTTGTGTCGATGTGACCGATTTTTCCGTCTTGCTCGTAGATGTAAGCCGGAATGCCGGTCAAGCGGAGTTCGTAGACAAGTTTGAGAGCGGCTTCCATCTCTGAAAACCCCTCTATTTTATCGTCGTCGTCGCGAACCTGACTGAAAGCGGCGACCATGATCATCCACGGCCCGTGTTCTTTATTGATTGTATATTTCTTCCCTTCGATTGCTTCGATGCGACGCGCAGCGCGGAGTTCGGGGGCGAGGACTCCCAGTGCGACGGCAAGTAACACAGTGGTTTGGATCAGGTGTTTTCGCACGACAGACTCCTTCCGATGGCGAAATTCAAGAAACCGACGTTTCACCCGACGATCGCGGCTTGATGGGGAGACGAAATCCCGAGCCGAGGTCTCCGTCGAGGTCCGGGAACATTAGTTTTTTTTTCAAATTGTGTCCAGAGGCCAATGATTTCCTAAAGATTCGCGTTGTAAATTCGTCAAATCGAGGATTCCCTTCGCGGCCAGATCGAGCTGTTGGTTCAATAAATCCCGGCCGAACGTGAGACCTTCCGCCGTTCCCTGCACCTCGACGAACTCTCCGCGGCCCGTCATGACGACGTTCATGTCGACGTCCGCCCGGGAATCCTCGGAATAGTCGAGATCGAGGAAGAGCTGTGTCCCGACAACCCCCACGCTGACGGCCGCAATCGAATCGATGATGACCGCACCGGGGTCGATCTGCCCGCATTTGGCGATTGCGTCGCACAGCGCGATGAACGCACCAGTGATGCTGAGCGTTCGCGTCCCCCCGTCCGCTTCGAGCACATCGCAGTCGAGTGTGATTGTGCGGGAGCCCAGAGCCTTGAAATCGATCACCGCCCGCAGGCTGCGTCCGATCAGACGCTGGATTTCAGTAGTCCGGCCGTCGATTTTGGAACGATCGCGCGGTTTGCGGGGAGAGGTACTCCCCGGGAGCATGTTGTATTCGGCGGTCACCCATCCCGTCGGAACCTCGCCTTCGGAAAGGCCCGATTTCTTCCAGGGAGGGACGGATTCTTCGAGCGAGGCTGCGCAGAGGATCGTCGTTCTCCCGGCCTTGATCAAAACGCTGCCTGATGCACTGCCGATAAAATTCCGCTGGATCGTCACGGGGCGGATTTCATCAAACGCACGGCCATCGTGTCTCATGGTTGACTCCTGATTCCGGAAAGCACCGCTTCTCTGTACGGCAGAAAAAAACGTTCGAACCGTCAGTTGCATTCCGCGTTGAGCGGACCGGCGAGCTCTTTCAGGAAGAACAGTCGTCCCGGCTGAGTCGGCATATACGTGGAGGGAATCCAGGTCGAGGGTTTATGCCGGAGTGTCATCCAGAGCGAGAGGCCCTGCCATTGCATCCCTCGCGAGAGGATTCCGTCCGCTCCCCCGATGATCTTGTCCGCTCCCAGAAACAGACCGGGACCGATCGTGTTCGCAAAC
>DATKCB010000566.1:0-8140 GCA_035513495.1 Planctomycetaceae bacterium
CTGAGCCAAAGCGGTGGCCAGATTCGGCACGACGGCGAGAATTCCCACCGATCCGAGCAGTTCGCGACGAGACAATTCGAGGTTCATGTTCGCTCCTGAGTTTGAAAGATCAATGATGTCTATCGATCTGATTTTAAACGATGCGGACCAATTCTCCGAGACCTTTTTAAGTACGATGGGCACTCCTGCCCGTCGGTGTTTCTCGACGGGCAGGAGTGCCCATCGTACATATTCTCACTCTCTACCGTGCTGCCAGTGCAAGCGGTTGCGCGTGATGAAGCCGTGCGCGAGAGCGCAATTCAGACAGAACTTTTCTTCGTTGTTTTCCAGATAGATCTCACCGGTCGTCAACAAATGAAAATGATCCTCCCCGGAGTTTTTCAGATGACAATATTCCTTCTGGGAATCGGTTTTCACGTGTGCCTTCCAGCCGTCCGAACGTGGAACGTACAGGCGAAAGTCTTCATTCGAGATCTCTTCGGAATCGCTCATTCAGTTGATCTCCGGAACCGGGACGCCGAGTTCGATGGCCAGATCGACGAGCGCTTTCCAGTTCCCCTCGTCGAGCGGGACGCCGGTCGATCGGCGCTGGTGTATTGTATTCAATTCGGGATCGCCCGGCAGGGTGATCGGCTTCGAAGGGTCGATCGGCGGCGAACTGCGGACGAATTCCTCGAGCTGCGAGACTTCTTGCGAGAGATGTCCGAAGCCCGCAAACATCTCGGCGTCGAACACCACGAATACCGCACAGTTGCCGAGCGGCGGAGGAGGAGTCGGCATCGAACAGTTTCCGCCCGACAGTCCGCCGCTGAACATCTCGATCATAAACGCCAGCCCGAAGCCTTTGTAAGCCTGATCGCCCCCCATCGGGAGAATCGTTCCGGGAGGATTCGCATAAATCGCGTTGGGGTCGGTCGTCGGGTTCCCTTCGGAGTCGAGGATCAATCCCGGAGGAACCTGCTGCCCCGCGATTTTTTTGACCCGTACCTTGCCTTCGGCGGTCGCGCTGGTGCCGAAATCCATCACGAACGGACCATTCTTCCCCCCCGGCATCCCCATGCAGATCGGATTAGTTCCCAGCCGGGGAGCTTTACCTCCGACGGGCGCGACGCGATGTGCGGCTCCGTGCGTATTGGCGATGATCATCGAAGCCATGTTGCGGGCGGCGGCCATCTCGGCGTATTCCCCGAGGCGACCGATGTGAGCCGATTGCCGGAGCGTTCCGCAGGCGACTCCGGTCACGGCGGCCTTGTCCATCAGCCGGTTCATCAGATCGTGAGAAAGAACCTGCCCGAACCCCCAGCCGCCGTCCGCCACGATCGATCCGGGGCTCTCCTTGACGATCGTCAGCGATTGGCCCGTGTGAATCCGTCCGTTCGCGACGTTCTGGAGATAACTCGGAATCCGCATCACTCCGTGCGAGTCGTGCCCTCGCAGGTTGGCTTGCACGAGCGAATCGGCGACGACCGCGGCTTCCTCGGGAGTCGCCCCCCCCGCGGTCAGGAGTTGAGTGGCAAATGTCTGCAAATCTTGTTCGGTCAAGGACGGCACGATGGGTCTTTCCAAGAGAGGAGAAAGGAATCACGGATGAAACAGGAATCCGAAGTCGGATCAACAATGCTGACGATACCGCAGACGGTCGCGGCAAGCTACCGCACGGGATTTCGTATACCAACGAGAACTCTGTCGCGAATGAAAATTCGAACTCGACGCACCTCCGTGCTGTTCAACAATTGATTGTTTGATGAATCGAAAGGACTCAAATTGTATCATTCGAGTCTGTTATTTTCCGTACGATTTCAACTCACTTGCCATTAGGCGAAACTGAAGATCCCAATGACCATTCACGCGGAACCACCCATCGTCGTCGCACCGACACCAACATCGTTCGACGATTCGGATTCCGTCGATTTCTCCGCCCTCGAGCGAAACGTCGCCCGCTGGAGAACGACGCCGCTCTCGGGGTTCGTTCTGAATTCGGAGAACGGAGAAGAAGCGTTTCTGTCGGAAGCGGAAAAACTCGAGATCATCCGGACGGTCAACCGGGCGCGAGAGGGGGAAAAATTCATCGTCGCGGGGATCGACAATCCGTCGGTCAAGGAATCGCTGCGTCTCGCGGACGAGTATGTGGAAGCGGGCGCGGAACTGCTGCGGATTCGAATCCCCCGGCTCACGCGGAACGTCAAAGAATATTTCGAACAGGTCATCCCCCGCGCGGCGGCACCGGTCGTGATCATCCATCAGATAGCTCCCGGAACATTCCTCGGCAGCGGAGTATCACCGGGCGCATCGGCGGAACTGATCGGCGAACTGGTCTCGCTCGACAATACGTTCGGTTACATCATGTCGGATAACCTGCGATTCGAAGCCCGCGTCCGGTTATTCGTGCCGGCGGAAAAACAGTTCTGGACAGCCAACGGAAGCGTTCTGCTGACGGGCGCGGCAGCAGGCGCGAACGGCGGATGTCTGATGCTGGCCAACGTCTTTCCGCACGAATGCCGGGAGGTTGTGAGACTCGTCGGAGAGAAGAAACTGGCCGAGGCCCAGGAGATTCAGACAAAACTCGTCGAAGCCGACTGGCAGATTCTGTCGCGCGGAGCGGCGGGGATCAAAGCGGCGCTGAACCTGCTCGGCTACGAAACGGGAACGCCCCGTTCACCGATGATAGCCTGCGATGATTTCGCGATCGAACAGATACGATCGGCGATGATCACAGCGGGAGCGGAGTTCAAATGACCAAAATATTTCAACACAGAGGACACGGCGGTAGCACAGAGTTATTCTGTTTCAGTTTTTTCAGGCTCCGCCGGTTTCGCGGGAAAAGTCAACCACAATTGATTCGAGAGTCTGGCGGTACCGGCGACCGCGATCGTTGCCGTCCCGGTCAGTTTGGAATCCCCGGTCGATGTTCCGAGGATGGTCATTGGACCTGCGAACGACTCCACCGATCCTCGTTCAATTTTGAGAGTCACTTTTTTGGAAGAATCGCCTTTGGCTTCGGAGACTGCTGTCGCAGAAACGACACCTTCGGGGAGTCCTTCGAGTTTGATTTCGATCGGTTCGTCGAAGCCTCGGTCGCGGCCTATCGTCACCGGGATTTCGAGCGGTTTGACTCCATCGAGTTTGAACGAGTCGGAGGCGACGGACAGCGTAAATTCTTTTCGGGGAGGTGAAATTGTTATGCGATAGTAATAACGCATTCCACCATGTTCGAACCGGTCGCGGATCTGCAGCACGAGTTCGCCGTCGGCTTTCGGTGTGTAGTCGAGCGTCGCATCGAAATTTTCGCGCGAAGCGTCGTCGACTTCCGCCAACTGAGTTCCCTCGGCATCAATCAGACGCAACACCGGGTCGAGTTGCGAACCCAGTTCGCGGGCTTCGACGCGACACGAGATTGCTTCTCCCTTTTTTCCCGCGATTCGAATACTGTCGATCTCACCGGCGCTTGCGATCTGTCCGCTGAGACTGACAGGAAAAGAAGCGACCGGCGGAGCGTCCGGCGACGGTTCGACGAGAGACGGATACGGAACTCCTTCGACTTCCACCACATTCGCCGAATCCGAAACCAGAACTTCCGAAACTTCCACTTCCTGATGGAGAGAGATTTGATTCAAATCGTCCGAAAGATTCCAACCGTACACTCTCGCCGAGGTGTCAATTCCCGCCGGGAGAGAAAGCGGGAGCAGGTGATCGACGTAGGGGCCGGTGGTCAGAGTGAGCCGGTAAATCCAGTCAGCACCTCCCGAGAAGCGAACGCTGCTGTTCGGTGCGACGGGAAATCCGAACGCCCGCACGTAATACATTCCCGATTGTGGAACCGGGAAGACGATCATCGGATCGTTCCCCCGATCGTCGTCGTTCTGTTCGAGGACGAATCCTTCGGGAGAGACGATCTGCAGGACGGCGTCCAGCGGAGTACCGAACACTCGATTGGACGAGAGAGCCGCGACGAGCGTTTGTCCCTGTTCGAGAGAAACGGCGAACGAATCGACGTCGCCGCTTTTCTCGAGAACACCGTTGATCAACAGTTTCGAGGAGTCAAGTTTCTGCGATTTGTCGAGGTCGTCGTTCGGTTCCTGTTCGTTGACTTCGGGCAGCGTCCCGATTTCGAAAGGCCGCAGTACGGAGGTCCCCTCAGCATTAACGACCCGGATCAGGGCCACTCCGGGGGGAGTCGAGTCGGGAATGATCAGCGTGAAGGTCTTGTCCGGTTTTTCGGGGAACTCGGCCTGCAGTTCGGGGCGATCGCTCCAAAAAGAGAGAGGAGGCGTTCCCAGTTTTCCCTGCACGGTCACTTCGACGCGCTGTCCGCGCTGTCCGCCGGTGGGAACGAGGGCCGTGATGACGGGAGCCTCAGCCCAGACGGAGCCGACGATCAGCAAACTACTCAATCCCAGCGCAAAAAGAACACGCAGAGAACTCATGACAGCAACTCGTCAATCGGTGTCTTGTCGCTGACGAGATGCGTGGGACGTCCTTGCGGGGTGAAATACATTTTGTTGGGATCAATTCCCATTTTGGTATAGATCGTTGACGCGAAGTTTTCGGGAGAGAGGACTCGATCGACGGCGGAATACCCTTTGCGATCGGTCGCTCCGAGCACGAGTCCTCCGGGTGTTCCGCCTCCCGCCATGAGAACCGACATCGCGTTCGACCAGTGGTCGCGGCCGGCGTCTTTGTTGATTTTGGGAGTGCGGCCGAATTCCCCCAAGAGCAGAACGAGGGTTTCATCGAGTAATCCGCGCTCGCGGAGATCATCGATCAAAGTGGCGACAGTATTGTCGACTTCGGGCATGCGTTTGTTAAAGGAAGTAAACAAATTGGTATGGTGATCCCATCCCCCTTCGTTGAGCGTGATGAACGGAACGCCCGCCTCGACGAGACGCCGGGCCAACAGCGCACGCTGGCCGAATGTGTTGCGTCCGTAACGATCGCGCACTGCGTCGGGTTCTTGGTTCATGTCGAACGCTTTCTGGGCTTCGGTCGAGGACATCAGGTCGAAGCTCTGGTGATAGTATTCGTCGAGTGTCAGCGACGGATCGGCGGCGGCTTTCTCCTGGATTCGAAGCAACCGATCGACGCTGTCGCGGAGAGATCTGCGCTGTGCGAATCGCTCTTCGGCGAGTTCTTTGGGCAACGCGACATCCCTCACGCGAAAGCTGCTGCTGTTGGGGTTGTCGGGAACGACGAACGGAGCGTACTGCGCGCCGAGAAAACTCGGTCCGCCCGAACGTGTCATCGAGGGGATCGAGAAGTAGGGTGGAATTCCTCTTTGCGGACCGCGTTCGTAGGCGACTGTCGAGCCGAAACTGGGATGAAAGCTGACGAACGCCCCACACCCGACCGGTATGCGCGGAGGAGCGCCGGTCATCATGTAATGATTTCCCGCTCCGTGATTGCCCTGGTTGTGACAGATCGAGCGAATCACTGCGAACTGGTCGGAGATCGCTGCGAGTTTTGTGAGGTGCTGAGAGAAATGCGCTCCGGGAACCTTGGTCGGGATCGTATGGAACTCGCCGCGAATTTCCTGCGGGGCATCCGGCTTGGGGTCGAACGTTTCGTAATGCGTCGGTCCGCCGTCGAGCCAGATCAGAATGCAGCTCTTTGCTTTGGCGTACCGCTGTCCGGCGGATTCGGCCGCTTCGCTTCGCAGGCGGAGCGCGTCGGCGAAGCCGAGGCCCAGCATTCCGCCGAGTCCGAGTTTGAGGCTGTTGCGGCGGGAAATCCCCGCGCAGTTTTTCGTGTGGTCTTGCGAAGTCGTCATTTCTGATTCCTCGGATTCACAAAGTGAATGACTGAGACACCGTCTCCTGACAGCAACTCAGTTTTTGAACACAAACTCGGGCGTATTCATCAGCGCCCATAATAAATCTTCGGTTGCCGCACGTCTCTCGATTTCCGATTTTTCGAAGTAATTCAGGGCATTCTGCAATTCGTCGCTGTCGGGTTCGCGCGAATAGCACAACAGGTACAATTCCCGGATAATTTCCGGGGTTTCTTTCTCGCTGGAGGCCAGTTCGGCGGCCCGCGATTTGTCGCTCGTGACTTTGCGAAACAGGTTTTCGCTGTTCATCAGATGCAGCGTCTGGACGATGCTCGTGTCGGAAGTTCGTTCGCAGGGGGGATCCTGATTGGGATCGGGGCGACCGAAGGCGTCCAAAAACAGCGAATCGACGCGATGCGTCCAGATCTCTTTCGCGGACGATCCGGGCGGGAGTGCATCGAACGATTCTCTCCGACCGGTGATCTGGACAACCGAGTCGAGCAATACCTCGGCGCGCAGTCGCCGGCGGTAATAACGGGAGTAATTCATCGTATCGATCGCGTTGTTCTCGTTCGAAATCGAACTGAGTCCGTACGCATACGAGTTGGCGATCCGGCGGATCAGATGTTTGTTGTCGAATCGGTGAGCGACGAAATCGCGGGCGAGTTCGTCGAGCAGGGGTCCGTTGGTCGGCGGATTCGTCGCGCGCAGATCGTCCACCGGTTCGACGATGCCTCGTCCCATCAAATCGGCCCAGACGCGATTCACCTGCACCTTGGCGAAGAACTCGTTTTCGGGCGAGGTCATCCAGGCGGCGAGCGATTTGCGGGGGTCGTCTCCCTCGGCAATCGGGGGAGCGGTGCCGAACAGCGGACGAGGTTCGAGTACTTCGTCCGTCAGCGGATGTTTCACTTCTCCTTTTGTCGAGACGAAAAAAAATTCTTCCGAACCCGAAATCGGAGGCGAGAGACCCGTCCCTTTGCGGCCGACTTTCGCGAAGTAGGCCGCGAAACTGTAGAAGTCTTCCTGCCCCCAGACTTCGAACGGATGGTGATGGCACTTCGCGCACTCCAGCCGAATCCCGAGAAACAATTGACTGACGATCGTCGTCAGTTCGTCGGGACTGCGGCGGTCCCGGAACATCGTGACTGCGCCGTTCCGGAAGGTGCTTCCCTGAGCGCTCACCAGTTCGCGGACGAATTGATCGTGCGGTTTGTTCTTGCGGAAGGAATCGCGAATCCAGAAGTCGTAGTTCAGCGTCGTTTTGATTCCGACACGATAAGGATTGGTCCGCAGCAAGTCGGCCCATTTGTTGGCCCAGTGCTCGGCATACTCGGGACGCTCCAGCAGTCGATCGATCAAGACCTGGCGTTTTGAGGAGCTTGTGTCGGCGAGAAATGTTTCCGTCTCTTCGAGCGTCGGGACGCGACCGATGATGTCGATGTAGACTCGTCGTAAAAATGTCGCATCGTCCGCAGCTTCCGCCGGAGTCAGTTGCAGACGTTGCAGCTTGTTCCAGATGTGCTCATCGATGAAGTTGTTTCGCGGAAGACCGGCATACACCTCGTCGGGGATTTTCTCCGGTCGTGGAACGGCGACGTTGCAGACGGCGATTTTGCCCAAGTAACGGGCCATGACCGCCGCTTCGCCGACGATCGTTTCGACCGAGACGAGACCGCTGCCGTTCACCTGTGCGATGCCGCTTTCGCTGGATTGATAGTCCGACATCGCAGTGACATCGCGCGTCGATCCGTCGGAGTAATGCGCCGTGACCGTAAGCTGTTGATCGGAGTTGTACGACAAGTCCCGTTCGGTCGGTACGACCGTCACCTGTTCGAGTTTCGGAGCGTTTTCCATGCGCCGCGGCAGACCGGTTTCGATCCAGCGCGCAAGGATCCGATATCCGTCAGAATCCTGCTTGAGTCGGATTCCACCACCGTGAGGAGTCTGTCCGGAAGGTTTCAGGAGCAGTAAACTTTTCTCCGGTGCGAATGGAAAAATCCTACGTCCGCGGGATTCCTTGGTGAGCGAGTCGTAATCGAAATTCGGATCGAAACCGAGCAGCGAAAGCTGAAACCCGTTCTGTCCGCGGGCTTTGCCGTGACAGGCTCCGGAATTGCAACCGAACTTCGCGAGGACCGGCATCACGTCGTTTTCGAAATCGACTCTTTCGGGAATCTGTTCCGCTGAGACGATCTTCGTCAGGCCCAACACAAATGAAATGAAGATGAGAGCAATTCGACTCATCACGAAACACCGGGAGGAAGAGTGGGGCGGGAACCACAGGGGCTTAGTATCAATATACTTTGATTCGACTTCCGAGCCAACCACAAAGTGGATTATTTGCACTCCTCGACGAAAGAGAATCAGATCCCC
>DATKCB010000567.1:0-2848 GCA_035513495.1 Planctomycetaceae bacterium
GGAGTGATTGACTCGATTCCGAATCTTTTCCAGCGGATTCGAGAGATCGGACGTAAAACAGACAAAGCTTTCGAGCATCGGTCGGCTTGCGAATTGGGAGCTGTTTTCGCAAGATGCGTGAGCGATCTGTCAGGATGTCGAACAGAGGTATTTCCGCTATGGGGCTGTTGCTCGAAAACGTGAAGAAATCGTATCGCGAACCAGGAGGGGGCGTGCTCCCCGTGCTCGATATCGAGCGGTTCGAAGTCGCCAGCGGCGAACAGGTCGTACTGGTGGGGGCGAGCGGCGGCGGCAAGACCACGCTGCTTAACGTCATTTCGGGCATCACCTCGCCCGATTCGGGACGGGTGGTGATCAACGGGATCGACATCACGAAACTGCACGAGGTCGGACGGGATCGTTTCCGGGCCGCCAACATCGGGTTCGTGTTTCAGACGTTCAATCTGCTCCCGGCATTTACTGCTCTGGAAAATGTGATCCTGGGAGCGAAATTTTCCAGCCGACCGATCGGAAAGACCGAGGCCACGAAGCTGCTCGAACAAGTCGGGCTGGGGCATCGCCTGAATCATCGACCTGCCAAGCTGTCGGTCGGTGAACAGCAGCGAGTCGCCGTGGCCCGCGCGATTGCGAACCAACCCGTTTTGTTGCTGGCGGATGAACCGACGGCGAACGTCGATCTGGCCAATCAGGAGAGCATCCTGAGCCTGATTCGAAATTCTTGTTCCGAGCACAACATCTCGCTGCTCATGGTGACGCATTCTCCCGAGATCGCGAGTCAATTTGAACGGGTCGAAAAACTGAGCGACTTCAACAGGCAGGGGGCGGCGGTATGAATCTGTTTGCGATTGCCCTCAAGAGTATCCGCCAGCGATGGCTGGCTTCGACGTTGACTTCGCTGAGCGTCGCCTTGTCGATCATGCTGATGGTGCTGGTGCTGATTCTCTCCAGCATTCTCGAAAAGAACTTCGATCAGCGCTCGCTCCCCCCCTACGAGCTGATCGCCGGGCCGAAGGGGAGCAGTCTGCAACTCGTACTCAATACGATTTATCGAATCGGAAATCCCGAAGCCTATCTGCCTTATCAGTACTATCTTGAGTTACAGAAGGATCCTCGCATTCAACATGCGGTCCCGATCACGATGGGAGATGTGACCGAAGAAGGAGGATTCAAGATCATCGGGACAACTTCCTTGTTCTTCGAACTGGGATACGCGGAAAATAAACCCTTTCTGGTACGAGGGAAACGGTTCGGAACCGACTTCGATGCGATTATTGGAGCCGACGTGGCCCGCACGAACAACTGGGATCTCGGGTCCCAGTTCAAACTCGTGCACGGTGGACTCGAAATGAAGGACACCCACACCCACGAAGAAAAATTTACCGTCGTCGCCGTGCTCGCCCGCACCGGGACCGCCAACGACAAGACGGTCTTCGTGAACATCGAAGGATTCTTCGCGATCGGCGGACACGACAAGCCGATCGAAGAAGCGATCGCTCAGCACATCGAGTTCTACGGAGAAGGTTCCCTCTCCCAGAAGGAGATCGACAAACTGATCGCCGACGAGCGTGCCGAACAGGCAGCACACGCCAACGAGGGAGAAGGCGGACACGCCCACCATCACGCTCACGAAACGCCCATCATTAAAAAGAACGTGACGGCGGTGTTCGTGCAGCTTAAACCGAAGATGCAAATGGCGGGGGTGCTGATGGAAGGCAAATCGAAAAAGGGATACAAAGCCCAGTTCGTCAATCCGATTACACCCGTCCGCATGTTGATGGACAGTTTCGTGGGAACGACCCGCTTCGTGCTGATGATTCTGACCGGCTTGATCATCGCCGTTAGTGGAATGGGAATTTTCGTCAGCATTTACAACTCGATGGCCGACCGCAAGCGGGAGATCGCGATCATGCGGGCACTGGGAGCGCGGCGGCAGACGGTCTTCGCGATCGTGCTGGCCGAATCGATTCTGTTGTGCATCGGTGGGGGAGCGCTCGGGCTGCTGCTGGGGCACGGACTGATCTACTTTTCCGCCTCCACGATCGAAGTTTACGCCGGCATCCTGGTCGATCCGCTCGCCTTTGAACCCCTCGAACTGGTGCTGTTCCCGATTCTGCTGGGTCTGGCGGCGCTGATCGGTTTTCTCCCGGGCATGACCGCGTATCGCACCGATGTCGCGGACTCATTGTCCAACTGATGTGGTAACTGCTTTAATAAAAACAACTTACCGCGTGAATTGATGTGTGTGGCCGCCGCAGATCGGATTCCTTACAACGAGCAAAGTTTCCGCAGTAAGAGGTCAGGGGAACTTCCCTCCCGATTTGGTCGGTTTTTCGCAAACAGGTTGCTGAAGAATCTCGTTCTATCGTGTAGAATACACCGTATTATTGTTTTTCCGCAGTTATTTGAATCCCTCTCGCGCAGGTTTCTCGTCATGACCCAATCAACTCTTCCCGAGCAGGACTTCCAGACCGATTCTGCCGAACCCTTCACCGAGCTTCCCGTGGCGTCAGCGTCTGACATGCATCAGGTTCTGGTGGAGAGCGAATATCACTATCGCCCGATCCCGGTGCTCGCTCCGGCGGCGCTGTTTCTGGGTTTGACCTCGCTGATTGCCTTCATCACGCCCGTCGGAGGGATTCTGGTCGGAATCTGCGGAACGATTCTGGGAACGATCTGTTTTCTCGGGATTCTTCGCAATCGGGCGGAAGTCGGCGGATTCAAAATGACCGCGCTGGGACTGCTGCTGAGCTTCGCGTCTGCCGTTTACGGGGGCGGCAAACTTGCCTACGATTACAACACCGAAGTTCCCGACGGATATGAACGCATCAGCTTTTACTCGCAGATCTCG
>DATKCB010000568.1:0-5320 GCA_035513495.1 Planctomycetaceae bacterium
CACCCATCGTTTTGGACTCCGGCAACCCGTCCACCCGCCGGAGAAAACCCTCTCCCGCTCAGGGAACACTCGTTTCGGTTGTGGTGGGAGGTCTTCTGGCAGGGGGCATTTACTTCCTGCTGAAGCATACAATTCTGTCCGATGCATCCCCACCGTCGAATCCACCGTCCGTCGCGACGACGTCGGACGATCGGAGTTCCAATAATACTTCGGTCGTGAAGGCCGAAAACTCCGCGCAGGAAAATTTGTCGGTCAAACATTCCGAGCCGCTCACTGCCGCAAGTGCAACTCCCCGTCACGCGGCTTCGAGTGAAGCTCGGCCGAAGCCGCTTTTGGATTCTCAGGAACTTGTCGCTGATGCAGACGAAGTGAAACCCTCAGAGCGTGAACCAGACTCGTTACCGGAATCCCCCGAATCGACGGCGAGCGTCGAAGGCGAACCTCAACCGGCACCGGTGAACTCTGTCGTCGCTGCGAATCCCGGGGCGGATGCGCTCAAGAAACCCAACGAGCGCAACGAAGAGAAAGAGCGAGAAGAGCCGAAGTTGTCGAAGCGAAAATGGACCACGCTCGTCCTGCTCAACCCGAATCTCAAGGGAGCGTCTCCGATTCCCGACGATTTTCCGATCTGGAATTTCGAGAAAGGCTATTCGTTCAGAGGTTCCGGGGTCGACGTGAATCAGCTCGGAGATTATCTGGTCGATGGAGAATTCATCATTCGGGACGGATATCTGCGACGCGAGTTCGGCAACTCCGCGCTGTTGCGGCTCCCTGCCGCAGAAGACTTCGAACTTGAGGGAGTGATTCAACTGGAAGGTCCCGGGGGATGGCTGATGCTGCTGGGGTGGGATCTCGAGAGCAGTTCCGGCTACGTCATCTACAATACGAAACTGCGCGTGAGCGGATCGACGTGGTTCGTGATTGAAATCGCGGGCGGAAACCCGGTTCCAGATTCCGAGCGAGAATTGGTCAAGCGCGACGCCGAGGGCGTTGGGGCGCTGCGTGTTTTGATCGATAAGAAAAAAGTCTCGATGCAGGCCGCCGACGAGTATCTGTTTCGCGATGAGGCGCTGCCCAACTACAATCCGGGGCACGTCGCGATCGGGACATTTTCCACACAATACGGTCCTCAGAACATCGGGATCAGATCCTTGAGGATGAGACTGCGATAGTCGTTTCAAAATCTCATGGATTAACGAACTCGCTTAAGGCATAATTTCTGTCGTCGCGATGCCGGATCGGTCAATGGGGAACCGAAAGACGCTCTGCGGAGAACGGGAGAAGACTCATGGATTTCGAATTGTCGCGGCGGCGATTTCTGGCTTCTTCGCTGGTCGCCCTGCCCGCGGTCGGCTGGCTGGGACGAACGCTTCCCGCGATCGCGCAGGAACCGGGCGAACGGCCGCAGCAGGATCAGGCAGTCAAGGTGCTCAATCCCCGCAACCGCGTTCCGCTCAGTTTCATTATCGACGATTCCTGCGCGCTGGTGAACCTGGCGCATTTCTGCATCCCGCAATTTGCCGAAGTCTTCCCCGAGAACTACAAGCAGGATTGGCGCTCGTTGCCGCGCGAAATTCCCGACGCGTTCGTCCGCAAGTTCGGAGAGTGGTGCCGCGAACACGGTGTCAAAGGGAAGTACAGCATCGTGCCGAATCCCGCACTGGTCGGATTCGTCGATCGCGAGATGCCCGGCTGGACCAAACGCGAACTGGAAGAGAGTCTCACGCTCGTCCGCGAATTCATGCAGCCCGACTGGGACATTCATCCCGAAATGGTCACGCATACCTGGGCGGTCAATACGAAGACGGGGCGTCCCTATCCCGAGCGAACCGAAAACTACATGGAGAACTGGGGCTGGAGCGTCGGCAAGTCTGCCGACGAGCTGGCCGATTATGCGGCGTACGCGCTCCGCATTCTCAAAAACGCAGGGCTGTATTGCGAAGGCGTCACGACCCCCGGAGGTTACGGCAACCGCTCCCGCGTCGCGCTGTCGCAAAGCACCTTGCAGGCGTGTCGCGACGTGTATCAGACGGAAATCCCGCATTACTTCCGGCATTTGTACACGGACGCTCAAAGCGTCGCGCCTCGCGTCGAGTATGCGGGAGGATTGAAAACCTCCGATCCCCGCTGCGTCGTATCGATTATCGGATGCACGGGGGACTGGTTCGGCGGCTGGGACGGACTCACGCCCGGTTCGGTCGATCGCCTGATCACCGAGGATTTGCAGGGGGGCCGGATGCCCGAAGTGATCGACCGGGGCGAACCGGCGATCATGGTCTGTCACTGGCCGGGAATCTACTACAACGGTGACGAACTCGGCTTCAACATTTTCAAGGAGGCGGTTCGCCGCGTCCACGCCCGCAACGACAATCTGATCTGGATGAAACTGAGCGAAATCTCGCGGTACTGGGCGGCGAAGGAACTGACGGAGATCAAACGTAACGATTCCCTCATCGCTTTTCAGGCTCCCTTTGCGTCACCTGGTTTTACAATTGAATTTGCAGCGAAAGAACTCTCTGCAGCTCCCCTCGTCAACAACGGTCTTCGCATGTATCCCCTGCGAGAGGTTTCCGACAGTTTGAAATTGGAGACGGGCACTTTCACTCGGGTCAAAGACAGGCTTCAGGTGTGTTTTAATTTGCCGAAAGGCACGAGCAGTCTCGTGATCTCATAGACGCACTCAAGCCCAATTGCGCCAGCAATCGGGGGAGCGCGCGGAGAACTTCCGAAACTACCACGCGGGGACGACGTCAAACGGCGGCTCGCGAATGCGTCGAGAACCGATCGAGGGTGTTTGGAGCATCGACGGTCGCGCGTTGTTCCCCCAACGGCTTGCGCCGCAGGGCTTCCATGCGTCAACCGGCGGCAGTAATCACGTTCGTCAACGGGAGGATGTTGACCAGCAGCAATGTGGTCGCCATGCCGACGATTCCCAGGACGATCAGCATGATGCTCCACGATTTCAGGGCTTCCCCTTCGGTCAGTCCCCCCATTTTGGCGAAGATCCAGAACCCGCTGTCGTTCATCCACGACCCGATCAGCGAACCGGAGCCGATGGCGGTCGCGAGGTAGACCGGATGAAACCCGAGCGCCGCCGGATCGGCGACCATCGGAGCGACCATGCTGGAGGTGATGATCATGGCGGAGGTCGAGGAACCTTGAGCCACCTTCAATAGCGCCGCCACTCCGAAACAGAGAAACAGCATCGGGATTCCGGGAATCGGCTCGGAGGTGGTTTTGCCGGTGAGTTTCGCGAGTCGGTCGTCGGAGTTTTCGAGGAAAGAGAATTCTTTCGCCAAACCGTTTTTGTCGGGAGCAACCGTCAGAGTGGTCGCGGTCACTTCGGTAATCTTGTAGATTCCGTTGTTGCCGGAGTCCTCGGCCGATTCGACTTTGACCGAACCGTCGACGACGTAATTGTCTGCGGCAAAGTCGCCCGAGGGACGGACGATCCGATTCGCTTGGAACGAGAGCGCGAGATCTGTCCCGATCTCGTTGCTGTTTCCGGCAGGAGAAAAGATGCTTTCGATGGCGTCTCCCACCTGGGCGACTTTCAAGGAATAGCCGAACGCGACCCCGGCAGCGGTGATCAGAATGATCACGCCGCCGCTCATGAGCGAAACCTCCACGATGTCCGCCAGTTCCCTCAGAGGTTTTCCGGTCTGTTTGTAGAGCAGCCACAGTGCGATGATCGTCGAAAGCAGCAGGGAAAAGTTCGGGTTCCCGATCACCTGCGCGAACGGGAGTAACCGAGCGGCGGCCCCGCCGGACGAACTCTTGGAGATGGTTTCGACGGTCGTATTGAAGCCGATCAGAATTACGGGGAGTACCACCGGCAGCAGAGAGACAAACAGACCGGGGAGTTTGTCGTCGGGGAGCGGTTCGGTATCTTCATCGTCGCTCAGCGTTCGCATGGGAATGGGCATCAGCTTATCGATCACACCCGCACAAATCAGTCCCGCGAACGCGGCGGGCAACGCGACGAGCGCGCCGATCCCGATCATCATGCCGAGGTCGATCTTCAACGTCGCGGCCATCGCCAGCGGACCCGGCGTGGGAGGGACGAGCGTATGCGTGATTGCGCCCCCCGCGGCAATGGCGAGCAGGCACTTGAGATAGTTCTTGCGGGTCTTCCGATAGACAGAGCGAGCCAGCGGAACCAGCAGATAAAAAACGGTATCGAAAAAGACCGGAACCGCCAGCACATACCCGCTCCCCATCAGTGCGAACGGAGTCCGTTTTTCTCCGAGCAGATTCATGAACGAGCGGACGATCCGGTCCGCCGCTCCGCTGCCCATCATGCACTGCCCGATCACCGCCGCCAGCGCGATCACGATGCCGATCGTTCCGCAACCGTCTCCGAACGCTTTGGCCACACGGACGATCTTGTCTCCGAGCGGTCCGGGTGCCATCAGGCTGACGACGATCGCCGCCGTGATCAGCGCCATGAAGGCATTCGCGCGGAGAAAAATGATCAGGCCCAGCACGATGGCGATTCCCAGAACGAGCGAAACCATCGGCATCGTCGGGTCGAGTCGCGTTCCTTCCACGGCGAGCAGCGTCAGCATCAGATGTCTTCCTCAACAGAGGTGGCTTTGCGAGTGAAATGAATGCGTGAGGATGGCACACCGGAATGCAGATCGCAAGAGGTTGTTTCAAATTTCACTCATCCCGCAACAGAGGCGGACAGCTCTCGGTAGAGCAAACTCGGCAATTTAAAGAGATAACAGTTCGCTCTGATGGTCTTCGTCTTCGAGGACCTCTTCGATTTCCCGGCGCGAGGTAAGATAGAATCCGGCTCCCAGCAGTGAAGTGGTCAGATTGATCGCTCTGAAGATCAGCGCCATCGAAAATCCCGCACCCTGGGCGGCCTGTCGTGTGACCGGAAAACCGGCCATTTCGTTGTGGATCGCGAACACACCCTGGACGGCTCCTTCCAGCGCTCCGATCCCCGCCGGCGTGGGAATCAGAACGCCCACCAGTTCCGCCGCGGGAATGAGAAACAGATGCCCGAGATATCCTGGAACCGCCGCGTCCGCGTTCAGCGCAAGCGACGCGCAGTAGAACACCGACAGGATGCAGAAATGTCCCAGCAGGCTCAGGCCGACCGACATCCAGAGAACCGACTTCCGCTGGCGATAGAGGAGAATCCCCTGCTGGATTTCGTGCAGAATCCCTCCGATTCCTTTCCAGCGGCACATCCACTCGACCAGACGTGAAGTGGCCAGCGAAGTGTGGATCATCAGGAACAGCCCCAATAATCCGACGGCTGCTCCGATCCACATCACCATGGCGATCAATTGCAATAGCCGAATCGGAG
>DATKCB010000569.1:0-2413 GCA_035513495.1 Planctomycetaceae bacterium
GAAGCGCAAAGTCAACTCGATCCCGTTTCTGGCGGTCTCGTTCATCATCCCTGAGAGCGGTGACGAGCGGGTCGGACAAATGCTGGAAACGAGCTTGCTTCCGGCACTCCAACAAATGGGAGAAGCCTCGAATCGGGCGGAAGTCCGGCGGCGGGTCTCTCCCGTCGGGTGCGCGATCGAGCGGTATCGGCGGCTCAAGGGGAATTATCCACCGAACCTTGCTGCGCTGGTGCCGACGTACATCTCGGAACTGCCGAGCGATCCCTACACCGACAAGGGATTTCATTATCGCGTGAATTCCGATCGATCCGAGTTCGCCGTGTTCACGTTCGGTCCGAACGCACGGGACGACAACGGGGCGACATGGGGAGAAGGAACCGAAACCGACGACATGGGAATGCATTCGGCAGGGTGGCTGAGTGTGAAGTAAGAACCAGTCAGTTCATTGTGGTGAGCAGGCTCTGCGCTCGCAGGAGGGCGTGTTCCATCGCGTGCTGGTCGGTTTCGTTTTGACACGATTTCAGGCAATCGGTCAACAGCTCGACCGCCAGTCCGGGACGGTTGGCCTGGACGGAGACCATCCCGAGATCGCGGCGCTCCTGCCAGTTACCGGTCTGTAGCGCGCAGAGCCGATTCTGGACGTTCCAGAGAGATTTCCAGGCTTCCTGCTGGGCATACATGACCTTCAGGTTGTTGAGCATGCGAAGCACGATGGTGCGCGGTTCGGCCGGACCCAAAGAGCGCTGGATCACGTCTTCCGAAAGATCGCAGGTCCGTTTGAGCCACTCGACACACTGCTTTTCGGTCAGGATGTTTCCGTTCGTGAAGGCGTCGATGAAGAGAGGTCCGCGAGAGGTCTCCATCCGGCAGACAAAATGCAGCGGCAATGCGACACCTTTCAAATCGAGTCCCAGCCGTTCGGCGACTCCCATGTACACAAGAGACAGGGTAATCGGGAGTCCGCGACCCGTCTCGATGACGCGATTCAGGTAACTGCAGCGAGGATCACGAAAGGCGGCGCTGGTTCCATAAAAACCCCGTTCGCCGGCCAGATGCTCGATCATGACCAGGAGCGATTCGATCACCGAGAAAGTGACCCGCAACTTGGGTTTGATTTCAGCCGCGATGCGGTCGAACCACGAGAGCAGTCGTTCGAGATCGAGTTCAGGATATTCGTCCCGGGCCATTTCGAGCGCCAGACGCTGCAAATCGATCCCATCTTCCCGACGAATGAGGCGGGAAAATTCGCGATCGTCAGTATAGTCCTTCGCGATGGCCATGATCGGAAACGGGAGCAAATCCAGGTGACAAGAGAGCTACGGCTTAAGTATAGTATAGGTCGTAGAATTTTACCATTTCTATATTTCGAGTCGTACGCTTCAGCCGTTTCGGGTTTTCTGTTCAAACTGCGGGTGATCGTCCGTTCGTGCGGTGTCGAAATCGGTCGAATCGAGTGATCCCGGCGTCAGAATCATTCCCTTTTCCGGTGATTCCATGTTACGGATTCTGTTGTGCTGCTGTCTGTCGGGTTCGTTCGGCGGAATCACCTGCGCAGACGAACCTCGGGGTAATCCCGATCCATCGCAGATCGAGAGAGGCGAAAAACTGTTCGCGGGGAAAATTCTCCCATTGCTGAAATCGAAGTGCTGGGCTTGCCACGGAGACGATCCCAAGGGAGAGCTGAAGGGCAAACTCGATCTGAAAACCCGGACAGCCATGCTCAAAGGAGGCGCGTCGGGAGAACCATCCCTCGTACCTGGAAAACCGGACGAGAGTCTGCTCATTCAGGCGATCAACTGGGACGGATACGAGATGCCTCCCAAAGAGAACGACCGGTTGACGAAGACGGAAATCGAGTACTTCCGGGAATGGATCCTCGCCGACGCTCCGTGGCCAGATGCAAAACGCCTGACGGAACTCCAGAAGGAGTCTTGGGAAGCTGCCGAAGGAGTCGCGGTCGTCACATCGGGTGGCCAATCCGAAGAATGGACCCGACGAAAATACGACCCTGTGGATCTCTGGGCGTATCAACCGATCACGCAACCGGCAGTTCCCGAGACTTCGGCGAATCCCGTGGACGCGTTTCTGGACTTGCGTTTGAAACAGGCGAATCTGAATCGAGCGGTCAACGCTGACAAACTGACTTTGATTCGCCGCGCGACGTTCGATTTGACAGGGCTTCCTCCGTCTCCCGATGAGATCCGCCATTTTCTGAACGACGAGTCACCCAAGGCATTCGAGAAAGTCGTCGACAGACTGCTGGCCTCACCGCATTACGGCGAACATATGGCGCGGCACTGGCTGGACGTCGTCCGGTATGCCGATACGGCCGGATTCTCGAACGATTTCGAACGTCCCAACGCGTGGCGATACCGGGATTACGTGATCCGGAGTTTCAACCGCGACAAGCCGT
>DATKCB010000570.1:0-6075 GCA_035513495.1 Planctomycetaceae bacterium
GGAAGCTGGTTTGTTTCACATTTCGATGTTGCGCGGCGGAGCGCTGCTTTCGACGCAAAGGGACGAAGACGCAAAGACGCGCGAAGGACAGTTCGTTCGAATTTCTGGATTCTGATTTGCTTAGACATTCTGAGTTCGACATTGAGCTTTCCCCCCTCCTCTTGTTTCACCCCTCGGGTCGTTTTTTTGACGTAAGTCCAATAAGTTTCGAACTTGAGCTTTTTGGAGGATGTCAAGTTGTCAAGTTGTCAACTTCGGACGAAACCCGGGAGTTTTGGACGGTTTTAAAGTAGTTCGGTAAATATTCTGTAATTTTGCGTGTTTCATAATTCGATGTTGCGCGGTGGGACGTGGCAGCATAGGGTTCCAGCCTGTTTGAGTGGTTCTCCATTCGCGACTCGCACGTTCGATGCAGGCTGGAAGCCTACGCTACGGCGCGCCTTCCAGCTTAAACCCCTTCGCTTTGTCATTGGGATTTGGACATTTGACATTCTCCCGCTTCCGCTTTTGAACTCCTCTTCTACATAAAGCAAGTCTGTTGCGCAACAAGGGCGAGTTGAAAGGAATCTCGCGCGGAGGCGCAGGGACGCGGAGGTTTGCTGATGCGACTCCGTCAAGTGAAGTAGTCTGGATCGAGACCCAGAAAGTGAGAGTTGAATCTCTATTTCAGAGTCTTCCCAATGAACCTGTCCGTTTCGAAGCGATCATGTTGGTTTGACGACGACCAGATTTGTTGTGGAATCGGCAGGTGAAGAGCGGACAATCATCAAGAACTGGATGCTGGGTTACGCTATCGCTAACCCAGCCTACGAAACTTCCTCATTAAATCGGTTCAGGAGAATGAATGAGGAATGCAGGAAAGCGGGAAGAATGAGCGGTGATCGAGTGAACGCCGATCGGAGTTCTTTCCGCGTTCCCCCGATTGCTTGCGCAATTGGGCTTCGATGGGGGTGTTCTCCAGAATGGAGTGGAAACGCACGCATCGTCGCGGGTAGAATCGTTTTTCTGCGAATTCGTTTTTCCGTGAAGCTTCACAAAGGAAAGATTCATGTTCAGGAGTATGACGCTGGCGCTTGTGGTTTGTCTGGTTCCGGGTTTTCTGTCGGCTCAGGACCATTGGAATCAGTGGCGGGGACCGAATCAGAACGGGTCGCATTCTTCCCAGGATTTGCCACTCGAATGGAGCGAATCGGATGTTGTCTGGCGGCAGGAATTGCCCGGTCGAGGGCAATCGACTCCCTGCATCTGGGGAGACAGGATATTTCTGACCTCTGAGGAAAACGACGGAGCGAAACGGCTCGTTTACTGTCTGGACAAAAACAGCGGGAAGCTGCTCTGGCAGCAGACCGCCTGGACGGGAACTCCGGAGGAAACCCACAAACTCAACGGCTGGGCTTCGGCCTCCTGCACGACGGACGGAGAGCGGATTTACGCATTCTTCGGTAAAGGGGGATTGCACTGCTACACCGTCGAAGGAGAGCCGGTCTGGAAGAAGGAACTCGGTTCGTTCGAGGGTCAGTGGGGGACGGCGGCGTCTCCGGTGATCGTCCGGGGAATGCTGATTCAGAACTGCGATGCCGACGCGGACGCCCGTCTGATCGCCTTCGACAAAGTGACCGGAAAAGAAATCTGGAACACCAAACGCGAGGATGCCCGCGGCTGGAGTACACCGATTCTGATCGAATACAACTCCCGCGAGGAGCTGGTTCTGAACGGAGACTCTCGCGTGTCTGCGTACAATCCCGATTCGGGAGAAATTCTGTGGTTCTGCCGAAGCTTCGCAGGGCGGGGCGAACCGATGGCCACTTTCGCCAACGGACTGATTCACATGATCAACGGCAAGCCGGGAGATATCTATGCGGTCCGGCCTGGAGGAAGCGGGGACGTGACGGAGACTCATCTGGTCTGGCATACCCGCCGCGGAGGCGGACGCGATCTTCCGTCCCCCGTGATCATCGGAAAGTACATGCTGGCGGTGAACATGGACGGTGTACTGGCCTGTTACGAATCGCCGAGCGGAAAGGAATTGTGGCGCGAGCGGATGGGGGGACGACACGTCGGCTCTCCCATCACCTATCGGGGCCGCGCGCTGCTGATGGATGATACCGGAAAAGTGTACGTCGTGAATCCCGGCCCGAAAATGGATGTCGAACGGGTGAACTCGATCGGCGATCGGGGAGAGGAAAGCTTCCGGTCTTCGATCGCACCGAACGACGGCAACCTGTACCTCCGCTCGACGGCGGCACTCTACAAAATCGGCCAGCCGTCGAAGTAAGATTATCTCGAAAGTAAGATCGTCACATGAATCTTGGCCGGTCGTTTTGCGTGCTGATTTTGGCGGCGGCGTGCTGTTGCGGTCGCGGCGTCGTTGCGCAGGATGTGGTGGATCGTTCGATCAGATTCGAGACGGAGATCGCTCCGCTGCTGATCAAGCGCTGTCTCGAATGTCATCGGGACAAAGATCCCTCCGGGAGTCTCGACCTGACCACCCGACAGGGATTGTTGCAGGGGGGAGATTCCGGGCAAGTCGTCAAAAGCGGCGATCCCGACTCGAGTTACCTGCTGGAACGGCTGACCGCCGGAGAGATGCCTCCAGAGCAAAAAGGGTTGTCTCAAAAGTTACCGGACGAAGAAATCGAGCTGTTCCGCCGGTGGATTGCTGAGGGAGCGAGTTGGCCGGCCGATCGGAAACTCGATCTGTTCGAAAAAACCAACGACATGCGCGCGGGGCGCGACTGGTGGTCGCTGCAACCGATCGTCCGCCCGGAAGTTCCGCAACTCAAATCGAATCAAGCGGCGCATCCGATCGATGCTTTTGTCCGTGATCGGTTGCAGCGCGAAAGTATGAACCCGGCTCCGTCCGCCAATCGGCGGACTCTGATGCGGAGGTTGTACGCCGATCTGATCGGGCTGCCTCCGACTGAACAACAGATCGAGGAGTTTCTCGCCGATCGATCTCCCGATGCGTTCGAGAAGCGGATCGATGCCTTGCTCGCGCTGCCGCAGTATGGGGAACGCTGGGGGCGGTATTGGTTGGATGTGGTTCGATATGCCGAAACCAGCGGTTACGAACGAGATCAGGAAAAGCCATACGTCTGGAAGTATCGGGACTGGGTCATCCAGGCGTTCAACGAAGACATGCACTACGACCGGTTCATCGTCGAGCAATTGGCCGGAGACGAAGTCGAAGATCGCGACGAACGGTCTGTCATTGCGACCGGCTTTCTGCGGTTGGGGACGTGGAACGACGAACCGAACGATCCGCTCGATTATCAGTACGACCGGCTGGAAGATCTGGTTCACACGACTTCGACGGCGTTTCTCGGCATGACCGTCAAATGCGCCCGCTGTCACGATCACAAGTTCGACGCGATCATGCAGGAAGATTATTACCGGATGGGTTCGGCGTTCTGGGCGGGGCCGATCGGAGAGCGCGAGCGGGTCTTGCTGGGAGGGCCTTCGGCAGAGGAACTGGGTTATGAAAACGTGCTCGGCTGGACCGATCTCGGTCCGACCCCGGCCGCGCTGCACGTGCTGAAAAACGGAGAACGGGCGCATCCGCTGGGGGAAGTCGTTCCTGCTTCGCTGTCGTTCGTCCCCGAACTTCAGCGAACGTTCGATCCACCGGAAGAGACGGCGAAGACGTCAGGACGCCGCTTGCAACTTGCAAAGTGGATCGCCGATCCTGAGAACCCTCTCACGGCGCGAGTGCTGGTCAATCGATTGTGGCTGCATCACTTTGGGAACGGGATCGTGCGGTCGCCCAACAACTTCGGTTTTCTGGCCGATCCTCCCACGCATCCCGAACTGCTCGACTGGCTGGCTTCGGAGTTCCTCGCCGGGGGAATGACGATCAAGCGGATGCATAAGCTGATTCTCACATCGAACACGTGGCAGCAGTCGTCGATTCATCCAGAGTTTGAATCGTATCAGACGCGGGATTCCGGTAACCGTTTGTGGTGGAGAGCCGAGCGGCGACGGCTCGATGCCGAGTCGCTGCGGGACGCGATGCTGGCGGTGTCGGGAGATCTCGATCTGCGCGTGGGGGGGCCGAGTTTCAAACCGACGATCAGTCCCGAAGCGCTGGAAGGACTCTCGCGAAAAACCGCCGCGTGGCAGGCTTCTCTTCACGACGAACAGTTGCGACGGAGCGTGTACGTCCATTCGAAACGGGGATTGCTGCCTCCACTGATGACGACGTTCGATCTCAGCGACGCGACGCAGTCGTGCGGACAGCGCGACGTGACGACGGTGCCCACGCAGGCGCTGGCACTTTTGAATAACCGGTTCGTTCACGAGCGAAGCGAAGCGCTGGCGAAACATCTGTCGGAACGGGCGACCGATCGCGAAACGCAAATCGAACTGCTTTGGAAAAGCGTCTATGGACGAAAACCGTCCTCGCGAGAAATGGATCTCGCGGTCGCGCATCTGCGAGAACAGCAGCCGCGTCTCGAAGAGTACGTGCGAGCGCAATCGCAACGTCTCACACAGGAAACCGCGAATCTGAACGAAACACTCCCCGGTTCGCTGGTCTTGAATCTGAGCGCCGAGGAGGGGGTGAAGACCGACTCCGAGCAGCGCGTGTTGAACTGGCAGGATCGATCGGGGCATTCACACAACGCTCACCAGAAAAAACTGGAAAATGCTCCTCGCTTGAGCGTTTTCGCAGACACCAGGATCCCGGTCCTTGATTTCGACGGGAACTCGCGGTTTATGCATCTGGACGGCCAGCTTCTGAAAGATCAGCCCTGCACGTTCGTCGCGGTCGTATCCGACAGGGGGAAGCCGGGTCATCGCGAGATCATCTCCAACTGGAACGCTCCCGGCAATATCGGAACGGCGCTATTTTTCGGTTTGACGGCTGACAACACAGTCAGATTCAGCGATTATTTCGCGGACGCCGGGCAGGTGTCCGAACGCGAAAAACTGTTCGTGCTGATCGCCGTCAACGGTCGAGACGGCTCGGCGGTGTATCAGAACGGGCGACCGCTGGCGGTCCGCGATGTTCCGCTGCCGGAACGAAATCTCTCGACTCCCTGGGTGATCGGTCAGCAGGGGAACATCAACGGTGAATTTTGGAACGGAGAGATGGCCGAGATTCGCGTGTATTCCCAAGGACTGTCTGACCCCGAACGCCGATTCGTCGAGCGGGAGTTGTCGCGGAAATATCAGATACCACTGGTTACTGACGAAGTTGAGAGGGTGACCGATCCGAGCGTTCTGGCTCTGGCGTCGTTATGCCACGTGTTGTTGAATTCGAACGAATTTTTGTATGTGGATTGATGGGGAGCGAGCATGACGTACTCAAAAATCTATCCCTGCGGCCAAACCCGGCGTGAGTTCGTCTGGGAGATGGGGGGCGGGTTTACTGGTCTGGCACTGACGAGTCTGCTGGCTGCCGATGGGTTTTTCACGCGGCAGCTTCGGGCGGGAGAAACTTCCGGCAGTCCGCTGGCTGTCAAAGAGCCGCAGATTACACCGCGGGCGAAGGCGTGTATTTTTCTGATGATGAACGGAGCTCCGTCGCAAGTCGATACGTTCGACTACAAGCCGGAACTCGAAAAGTTCGCGGGCAAGCAACTCCCCGCCGACAAGAAGTTCATCAACTCGGCCGGCCGCAAGATCGGGTTTCTGACGCCGGCCTGGAGACCGTTTCTCCCCGGCGGCGATAGCGGAGTGATGGTTTCGGATTACTTTCCGAATGTCCGCAAACATGCCGACAAGTTGTGCGTGCTTAATTCGTGTCACACCGACAGTCACGCCCACGGATCGGCCCTCGTGGCGATGAATACCGGGAAGACGCTGATCGGGCGACCCTCGCTGGGAAGCTGGTGCGTTTACGGACTGGGGACTGAGAACGAAAGTTTGCCGGGATATGTCACGATTCTCGACAAGCGGGGCGGTCCGATCGGGGGGCAGCCGAACTGGTCGAGCGGATTCATGCCGGCGACGTATGCGGGGACTCTGTTTCGTCCGACGGGCGATCCGATTCTCGATCTGAAGGGGCCCGAGCATGTGAGCCGAAAAGTTCAGCGGTCGCAGCTCGATCTGCTGGCGGCGCTGAATCAGAAACAT
>DATKCB010000571.1:0-3098 GCA_035513495.1 Planctomycetaceae bacterium
ACAGACGACCGGCGGTCAGGAGCCCGAACTCGAGACCGCGCTCACCGGCGAGCAGATTCTGGCGCTGCAGGAAGTGGTCCGCAAAGTCCCCGTCCCCGATCATGTGTTCGTCTACGCCCGCGACCTCGTGCGGGCCACGCGGCCGGATGAAAAAGAAGCGATCAAGCAGATTAAGGACTATCTCTCGTGGGGAGCCGGTCCACGCGCGGGACAGTACCTGATCCTCGGCGCGAAAGCCAAAGCGGTGCTCGACGGCCGGTTCCACGTCACGACCGAAGACATCAAAGCGGTCGCGCATCCCGTGTTGCGGCATCGACTGGTGACGAACTTCCAGGCCAACAGCGAAGGGATCTCGACCGACGACGTGATCGATCAGTTGATCAAGCGGGTTCCGATCGATCTGCAGAAACGGGCCAGGCAGGCGGTGGAGTGAACCGGTCCGCCGATTTACAGGTTCTCGTCGGGGAGGCAGCGAGTGAGGATCATCAGCGCGTAGGATGTTCCATAGGGCTGGTGGTAGTCGTACAGTGGATAATCCCACCACGAGCCGTCTTTTTCCTGGCGATCGAGCATCAGTTTGGTCATGTGCGGACGAAACTCGGCGCGGCTCTCGGGCGGTAACAGTTCGAATGTCAGCGCGGCGTAGTAGTGGCCGAAGTAGTAAAAATATCCGGCGACCTGAAACCAGGACTCGTGCGGGATCGGCCGCTTGCGGCCGATGTCGAGCCAGCCGTTGCGGGCATAAAGGCGATGCTGCCAGGCGGTCATCACATCGATGGTGACGTCCTCTCCACCCCACAGATGCAGCGCGAGATTACACGCCTGGGAGCGGCCCAGGCTTCCTCCGGCACGATTGATTCCCCGCGCCGGCTGCCACTTGAGGTATTCTCCGTACAGATAGTTGAACTCGGGCAGCAATTGGCGGCGCGTGGAGGCGATCGCCCGCTTGACGATTTTTTCGGGAGGTTCGACGCCGATCAGTTTCGCTTCGTGGAACGCGACGAGCACCGCCGCGTTGACGAAGCTGATCGAACTGCTCGACGGTTTGGCTGTCTGATATCGGAAGTCGTAATACCCCCAGCCTCCATCGACCGATTCGTATCGATCGAGTTTGTCGAACTGCAATTTGATCAGATCGACGAGCACTTTCTGACGTTCGGGTTCGTCGGCGTGACGCTGATGCAGCTTGACCAGCGCAGTAATCGCGTAGCAATGTCCCCACACATTGTAGATCGCATCGCCGGTTGCGCGTCGGAGCGAAGGAAGATTTTCGATGAGCCACGCCTCTCCCTTGTCGATCGCGGCGACGACTTCGGGACGCTCGTCCTGCATCTCGGCGAGCGCTGCGATGCACAGACTCGTGACCCCCGTGCGAAACGCATGATGCGCGCCGGGGATCGGTGCGTAGATATTCAGCCCTTTGGTTTTGGTCGCCGATCCCCACGAGCCGTCGTGGTTCTGACTGTCGAGCAGATACTGGATGCCCCGCTCGATCGAAGCGCGGATTTGTTCGGGAGGATACGGATCGATCGGATCGAGCCGGGGAACTTTGTCCATCCACGAGGTTCGACCGGATTCCGGAGAATCGGCTTTCAGCGGTTCCTGCGCCGACAGTAATCCCGTCCAGAGACAGCCGATGAGAACCGGAACCGCGATGCGTCGGATTGTTCGATCGTTCATTCCGGTTTCTTTTCTGCTTTCGGAAGTTCCACGATGAATTCGCAACCCATGCCGGGTACCAGCCGTTCGGGAAGCGTTTTGACGTTCAGCGTCACCTTTCCGTCGAATTTTCCGTCGGAAATCGGCACGAGCGAGACCGTGGAAACTTCCGCCTCCAGTTTGAGATCGGGGAATGCCGTCGGCGTGACGATCCCCTTCGTGCCCACGGGGAGATTCTTCAGATCCTTCTCCGCAACGTCGATTCGCACAAACACTTTTCCGGGATCGACGACTGTCAGCATGACCGCGTTGGGTGTGACGGCCCCTCCCTTACGGAGTTGTTTTTCGATCGTTGCGACCGCAGCCCACCTTCCGCGAGCGTGTTGACCGTAATACACGATTCCGTCGGCGGGAGATTTGACGATCATCATGTTCCGGTCCTTGAGCAGCTTGTCGAGAGCTTCTTCCTCGCGGTCGAAGTTGATCTGCTGCTGTTCGAGATCGTGCTGCCGGCGGCGCATGTTGATTTCCTGGGACGCGAGCGATTTTTCGGTTTCGAGAATCGTTTTTTGAGTACTCGCCTTTTGCAGTTCTTCCTGCCGGGGAAGTTCGACTTCGAGGCTGCGTGTGGTTCGTTCCTGGGCACGGTCCAGCGAATACTTACTCTCTTCCACATCGCGCCGCGTCCGCTTGAGGATGATTTCTTCGGTTTCTTCGGTCAGTTCGTCGGCCTGATACATTTTTTCAAGCTGAGTCAGTTCTTCCTGGTTGTATTCGAGATTGAATTCCGTTCGCTGCAGCGAGCGTTTCGCCGATTCCCTGGAATACGGCAGGGTCACTTCCAGAAAATACTTCAAATCCGCTTTGGCATTCTCCAGCGAACGCTCGGTCAGTTCGCGATCGATCGGATAAGTTTTTTTGGCGAATTCCAATTCCTGCTCGGCCAGTTGCAAAGCGAGCTTCGACTTATAGAGATCCCGGCGGGTATCGTCGATCTTGCGGTCGATATCTTTGGTTTCGATGCGAATCAGCACGGAGTCGGCTTTGATGCGCGCTCCGTGTTCGGCCGCTTCCTCGACTTTGAACGACGACCAGACTTCCGGCCGCAGGATGATCTCGTGCAGCGATTCCGCTTCGAGCACGCCGCTCAGTTTCAGTTCGTTCTTCTCGGGTTTCTTCGCTTCCTGTTCTCCCTTTTTCTCGTCCGACTCCTGCTTGGCATCTTCTGTTTTTCCGGCAGGCTTCTCGCCCGACTCCTGTTTGGCCTCCGCTTTCTGGTCGGACGTCTGCTCGTCGTCCGCCAAGACCGGAGCGAGCGCAAACAACAAATACACGGGAATCATCAGTAAAGAAAACCTGGTCATCGTCCCACCTGTCTGTCGATTGATCGAAAGTAAAAAGAGAGATCTTCCCAAACCATTATCATGACGAGAACGGCC
>DATKCB010000572.1:0-4711 GCA_035513495.1 Planctomycetaceae bacterium
TCAGACCTGCCGCGAGTTGATCGACGAAGGGGTGATCGAGTCGGGGATGGTTCCCAAGGTCGACGCGGCGCTCGAAGCGCTCGCCTCGGGAGTCGGAAAAGTTCACATCGTCGACGGCAGAATGCCGCACAGCATCCTGCTGGAGATTTATTCGAATATCGGAATCGGCACAGAAATCGTGTTGTATGACAAGACCTGACCTGTTCGATTGTTTTCAGCTCATCCAAATATCGCAGAAAGCCTGACCATGCCCACAACTCTCGGCAGTCAAGAGACGATCGCACTCTTCGACAAGTATGTGATCCCGAACTACACACGATATCCGGTCGCGCTGGTTCGCGGAGAAGGGTCGTACGTCTGGGATGCCGAAGGCAAGCGGTATCTCGACCTGTTTCCGGGCTGGGGCTGCAATATTCTGGGGTATTGTCCTCCCCGCGTCGTCGAGGCTCTGCAACGGCAAGTCGCCGAACTGATCCACGTCCCCAACACCTGGTACATGGAAGCGCAAGGACAGTTCGCCGAAGCGCTCTGTACCCGCGGGTTCGGGAAAGCGTTTTTCTGCAACAGCGGAGCCGAAGCGATCGAGGGAGCGATCAAGCTCGCCCGCTTGCACACTCCGGAAAATCGCTACAAGATCATCACCTTCGAAAACAGTTTTCACGGACGAACGTTCGCCGCCGTCACCGCCACCGCACAGCCGAAGTACCACGAAGGAATCGGCCCGATGCTGGCCGGCTTTCGTTACGCTCCTCACAACGATCTCGACGCCGTCGCCTCGCTGATCGACGACGAAACCTGCGGAATCCTGATCGAACCGGTCCAAGGCGAGGGTGGCGTCAATCTGCCGGAAGAGGGCTTCCTGGAAGGCCTGAGAGCGCTGTGTGACGAGAATAACCTGCTGCTCATGTTCGACGAAGTTCAGACCGGCATGGGACGCACAGGGACCTGGTTCGGCTATCAGCAATGGAACGTTCAGCCGGACATCATGACGCTCGCCAAGGGACTATCGGGAGGTGTCGCCGCCGGGGCGATCATTGCCACCGAAGAGGTCGCTCCCAGTCTGCGTCCCGGAATGCACGCCAGCACATTCGGCGGCAACCCGATCGCGATGTCCGCCGGACTGGCGACGATCGAAACGATCGAAGAGGACAATCTCCTCGAGAACGTCGCCGAAATGTCGCAACGGTTTCAGAGTTTCTTCGAATCGCTGCAAGCGGAACTCCCGATCATTCGGGAAGTCCGGGTGAAAGGAATGATGATCGGAGTCGATCTTACGATTCCTTCCACTCCCGCAGTCAAAAAATGCATGGAACGCGGCCTGCTGATCAACGCGACCCACGAAACGGTCGTGCGGCTACTGCCCGCTTTGAATATTACTGCCGAACAAGTCGACGAAGGGTGTGCCCTCGTCAAAGAGGTACTGCTGGAAATGGCGGAAGACGCCAGTTGACGTAACGTCTGAGGATTATTCGTGACGAACGTCGATGTCTCACTCAGACATCGACGTTCGTCATTTGTTTTTTGTTCAATGTCTGTTGAGGAAACACACGATGAGGCACCTCATTTCGCTTCAAGACTTCACCACCGAAGAAGTCTTAGAGATTCTCGGCCGAGCAGACGAGTTGAAACAGAAGTTTCAGACCTACGAGCGTCCAGCCATTCTGCACGGAGTGATGCTGACACAGATTTTCGACAAGCCGTCGCTCCGAACACGAATGAGCTTCGAAACGGCAATCGTCCACCTCGGGGGAAGCGGAACATTCATGACGTCCGCCGAAGCGGGCTTGAACGGCCGGGAATCGCTGGAAGACGTGGCCCGCGTTCTGAGCAGTTATGTGGACGTGATCACACTCCGTACGTTCTCGCATCAGTCGATCGTCGACTTCGCCCAGCATTCGAACTGCCCGGTGATCAACGCCCTGTCGGACGAACTGCATCCCTGCCAGGCGCTGGCCGATGTGATGACGATGCGCGAACTGTTCGGGGCAGATCTCTCTGCACATCGGATCGTTTACGTGGGTGACGGAAACAACGTCGCGGCCTCGCTGTGCAACGCCGCGGCGCTGCTCAATATTCCGATTACGATCTGCGCTCCGGCGGGATATGAACTGTCCGGGTCGTTTCGGGACAGTTTCGCGGAACGATTCCCCGATTTCGAAATCGAACAAACCAACGACGCACGAAAGGCCGTTTCGAACGCGAGCGTGATTTACACCGACGTCTGGGCGAGCATGGGACAGGAGAAAGAATCCGTAGCCCGCAACAAAGCTTTCTCAGACTACCAGGTCAATCGCAAACTGCTCGCGGCAGCCCCGAAGGAGTGCCGTTTTCTGCACTGCCTCCCCGCCAAACGAGGTCTCGAAGTGACCGACGAGGTCATGGAATCACCGCACAGCGCCGTCTTTCAACAGGCCGAAAACCGAATGCATCTGGCCAAAGGATTGTTCCACTGGCTGCTGGTCAAGTGAGAATTCGCAGCGACGAGCACGCCTGCATAAAATCGGAAACACGGAGACACAGCATCTGAGTGGGAAAAGTATTAAAAGTAGAAAAAGTGTAAAAAGTCGCGATGTTCGTGACTCGGATCAACCGCATCTCTTTTCCTACTTTTCCTCCCTTCGAACCTATGCCGTCCGCGATTGCTCGACCGGAATCAGCTTCGGAATCGGCAACTGCAAGCCCATCACGCCTCCGTATTTTTTCTGGAGGGTCGAGAAGCGATTTCGCAGAAAGCCGTAGAGTTCCCGGGGCGGATTTTGATCCAGCCACTTCCGGGCGAGAATCGCCATGTGCCGGTCGTATTCCTGCTGGCTTTCCGAATGGACGTGACAGCGCCCGGCGAGACGCCGGATGTCGCCATCGAACGCCGGCGAGATGTGAAACAGTTCGTGGAAGACGGTCGTGAGCTTTTCCTCAAAGGGAGTTTCGAGAAATCGAGGCAGATAAAACGTCAGGATATAGAGCATTTCCCGGCGTCCGTGAAACAGCCGCTGAATCGTCCACAACTGCCCCTCCCGGGATTCCGTGATCTGCCCCCGCTCGAATCGCAGCGGCGTCAACTTCGCCTGCAAGCCCCAGGTGACGCGCCGACGGGCCTGGGCGAACGACACAGCCACTTCGCCCATCCGCACATGCGCGAACTCGTCCATCCGCTGAGAGATGTCGTGACACAACAGCCACATCGCCCGGCTGAAGTCGAACGGCCCGGGAGCATGCGCCGGATGCAAGTTGTTTCCCTCCATGGATTGTATCCGGTAAGACACCGTAGATTCTTTCACCGATCTCCGAGGCAGAATCCTAGAGAGTTTTTTCGGCTGTGAGAAGGTCAACCGACGGGACAAGTAAATCGGGAATCAGGATGTAGGGAGTAGCACGAAGAGAGGAATTCAGCCTCTGATCCGTTTTGAACCTTGAAGATTAATCCTTTCGATGCTCGTTAGGAAAAATCGGGCCTTGTCTCGACCTCGTATTGGCCGACGATCTGGTTCCCCTCGATGCGCAGAACTCTCGCGTAGGTCGTGCGGTCGATGGTTTTGCGGACGGCAACCAACCCGCTGACAGGACTGTCGGGAATGTCCCAGATCACAACTTCGGGGTCTTCTTCCTGGGCGTCCCTGGCGATCTCTTTGACCAGTTCAAGGTACTGCGACGAGGGGATCACCTGTTTCATCCCGCGGACTCCTTGCGGACGTACTGTTTGATTCGACAACTGCCCCGAATCGTTCGGAATCAGCGATTCTGGTGAATTTGGGAGTATTTTCGCAAGTGGAATTCGAAGAACCGTGTCGGGGTGGTCGGGTGAATGGTGATTTTGGTCTGGGGTTGATTCCGCACGATCGGCGGATTGTTCCCGGAATTCCCTCTCCCCTCAGAAAATCGAAAAATACAAACTCGGTGTCGATTGGCGTTCCGCAGATTCGACTATTGATTGTCAGCGGCAACGTGACGCTCGTGTGAGTGTGGAATGTTGTCGCAAATTCAAATCTCGAAAGGAGAGAAATCATGAGAAAGCTCGTCGCGATCGGATTGTGTGTCACGCTCCTCGCCGGAGCGATGGAAGCCCGCGCGCAGGAACTTCCCGAGTTTCCGCAGCCGGTCGAACAGCACCAGTGGCTGGGGCAACTCGCTGGCGAATGGGAGTCAGACGTGACGATGTTCATGCCGGGCCAGGAACCGATCAAATCGAAGGGGACCGAACACGTGCGGAAGGTGGGCGGCTTCTGGATCGTGGGTGAAAACCGGGGAGATTTCATGGGTCAGCCTTTCACAGGGCTGCTCACGCTCGGCTTCGACGCAGAGAAGGATCAGTACGTCGGAAGCTGGGTCGACTCAGTCTCCAGCTTTATGTGGCGATACGAAGGGCAGCTCGACAAGGAAACCAACACTCTGACGCTCGAAACTCAGGGACCGTGCCCCGCTGGGGAAGGAACGGTCTCGAACTTCAAGGAAGTTCTACAACTCAAGAGCAAGGACCACAAAGTCTTCACCTCGTCGATGCAGGCCGAAGACGGCACCTGGACGAAGATGATGCAGATCGAATACCGTCGCAAAAAGTAGCCGAAAGACAACAACTCGAAACCCATTCCGTTAACTTTCAACTCTTCCACTCTTTGACTTTTCCAACATTTCGTACCTTTCCCACTTTTCACACTCGCGAAATTTCGCGTCGCGAACCAGACTTTTCACCGTTCGTATCACAGGAGATCCCCCA
>DATKCB010000573.1:0-3447 GCA_035513495.1 Planctomycetaceae bacterium
GTGACGCTCAGTTCAAGCTGTTCCGTACCACAGGGGTTAAAACGAGTCGCGAGGGTCGTTTTTTCAATGCCGATCCCGGGTCTGAAAACGGGCTTTTTTACCCCCGAAAACTGAGTAAAAATACGCACTTCCGAGAGTCGCAATTGCGGGTCAAATCGACTACAATTCCCGAATTGAAAATATCGATCAATGACGCTCCTGACGAAAAGGAGTTTCGGTCGTTTTGAAGCCAAAAACGGCGACATTTTGAAGGATCAAACGTATGAAGCTCCATTGTCATCGACCGTCGCTGACGGCGGCCTTCCAGGTTGTCTCGGGAGTCGTTCCCACTCGCACCACAAAAGACATTCTGAAGAATGTCAAGCTGACCGTCGAAGAGGGGAAGGCCACTCTCATCGGGACCGACCAGGAAGTCGGCATCCGCTATGAGATCACGGGAATCGAAACCGATTCGTCCGGGGAAGTGATGCTTCCCACGCAGCGTGTGATTGCCATTCTGCGGGAATTTACGGATGACAGCGTCGAAATCGAGGCCGACGAGAACACCCTGTGGCTTCGATCCGGCTCCAGCGAGTTCCGGCTCTCGGTGGAAAACCCCGACGAATTTCCCCCCGTCGCCCAATTCGAAGACAGCAGCTATTTCAAAATCGAGGCGAAGCTGTTTCGCGAGATGATCCATCGCACCGAGTTCGCGACCGATGTCGAGAGCACCCGGTACGCCTTGGGAGGCGTGCTGCTGGAGTACGATCCCGCAAAGAAGACGCTGACCCTTGCTGCGACAGATTCCCGCCGACTGGCGATCGTCAAATCGGCGTGTCAGTCCGAGGGTGATGCCGATTCCGCCAATCGTTCGCCGGTCATCCCTGCCAAAGCGATGAAGCTGATCGAACGATCGCTGTCGGATCAGGAGGAGGATGTCCTGCTGGCGATCCGCGGAAACGATGCCGTCGTCAAGAGTAGTCAGAGCACGATCTATTGCCGCCTGGTCGACGGCCGGTTTCCGGACTACAAGAACGTCATCCCGAACGAACCGGGACACTCGATCGATCTGATCGTCGGTCCGTTTCATACAGCGATCCGGCAGGCCCAGATCGTCACCAACGAGGAGAGCCGCGGCGTCGATTTCTGTTTTGGAAACGGCAAGCTGACGCTGAACAGCAAGGCGGCCGAAATCGGCCAATCCAAAGTCGAGATGCCGATCAGCTACGAGGGGGACGAGATGATTATCACCTTCGACCCTCGCTACGTCGCGGATTTCCTGCGGGTCTTGAACCCCGAACAGCACATCCGGCTGGATCTGATCGATGACGAAAACGCCGCCGTCTTCCGGACGGACGACGATTACATCTACGTCGTCATGCCTTTGTCGAGGGATCGCTAAATGGCTTCACCTTACGGTCCCGATCCCCGATCGTTGGCCGACTCGCTGTCCGAACTCGTCGCCCTGCGCGGATTGGCCCGTGCGGGCGGGGACCGGCAACTGGCGGAGATCTGGAATTCTGTTGTCGGGGCGGAGATCGCCGCGCGAACCCGCGTGATCGGGATCAAACGGAGCGTCCTGCAGGTCGGGGTCGACAACGCTCCCTTATTGAGCGAACTCGCCGCGTTCCATCAAACGGACTATCTCAAAGCCCTGCAACACCGGCATCCCGACCTCAAACTCCGCAACATCAAATTTGTTCTGCAAGGTGGTATGAAACAGAAATCCTAGAGACCGGCTTTTCGATTTCCAACATCACCACAAGGAGCACCCCCTATCGTGAACGAGCCCCAACCGTCTGACGAAAAAAATCCCATTCGGCAAGCCCGGGATTACGATTCTTCGAGCATCAAGCATCTCAAGGGAATCGAAGGGATCCGCATGCGGCCGGCGATGTACATCGGCGATACGACCGCACGCGGACTGCACCACCTCGTCTTTGAAGTCGTCGACAACTCGATCGACGAGTCGGTCAACAAATACGCTTCGCGAATTCAAGTCACGTTGCACAGCGACGGCAGCGTCTCGATCTCGGACGACGGGCGAGGCATCCCCGTGGATCCGATGGGCGATAAAGACCCGCGTGCGGCTCTCGAAGTCGTGCTCACCGAAATTCACGCCGGAGGAAAATTCGACCGCGACAGCGGATACAAAACCGGGACCGGCGGACTGCACGGAGTCGGGATCACGGCAGTCAACGCACTCAGCGAATGGCTCGAAGCCGAAATCCGCCGCCAGGGACACGTCTGGACGATGGCGTTCGGTCGAGGGAAAAAAACCGAAGAGATCAAACAGGTCGGGAACAGCGATAAAACCGGTTCCAAACTGACGTTCAAGCCCGATCCCGAAATCTTTCCCGAAACCCGGTTCAATTACGACACGCTCGCCAAACGCCTCCAGGAACTCGCGTTTCTCACCCCCGGAGTCAGAATCAAAATCGTCGACGAACGGACCGGGCAGTCGGAGGAATTCCATTACGAAAACGGGATCATCGAATTCGTCAAGCATCTCAACCGCACCGAAACGCCGATTTTTTCCGATGTGATTCAGATCGAATCCGAACAGGACGGCATGCAGGTCAACGTCGCGATCCAGTACACCGACGGGTACAACGAGAGCGTTCGCGCGTTCGCCAACAACATTTACAACCTCGAAGGGGGGACGCACCTGAGCGGGTTCCGGACTGCTCTCACGCGAACGATCAACAGTTACGGTAAGCGGGAAGGAATTTTCAAGGACAACATCCCGACGGGGGACGATTTCCGAGAAGGACTGACTGCCGTCATTACCGTCCGGATCCCCGATCCTCAGTTCGAGGGACAAACCAAGACGAAGCTGGGGAACAGTGACGTCGAAGGACTCGTGAATTCCATCGTGGGTGAAGGCTTATCCAAGTACTTCGAAGAAAACCCCGCGATCGCCAAAACGATCGCGAACAAGGGCCTCCGCGCACTCGAAGCGCGCGAAGCCGCCAAGAAAGCCCGTGAGATGGTCCGCAGAAAGGGAGCGCTCACGACGGGCGGACTCCCCGAAAAGCTCCGCGACTGCCGCAGCCGCGAACTCGACATTACCGAACTGTATCTGGTCGAAGGGGACTCGGCGGGTGGATCGGCCGATACCGGCCGCGACTCGAACACGCAGGCGATCCTTCCACTCCGCGGGAAAATTCTGAACGTCGAAAAAGCCCAGTTGGTCAAAGTGCTCGACAACGCCGAGATCAGCAACATCTTCAAAGCGATCGGAATTCCACCCGGTGCCGAACTCGCCGACATCAGCAAACGCCGATACGGCAAGTTCATCATCATGACCGATGCCGACGTTGACGGCAGCCACATCCGGACGCTGCTCTTGACGTTCGTCTTTCGGCACATGCGGAAACTCGTCCAAGAAGGCTGCGTCTACATCGCTCAGCCGCCGTTGTATAAGGTGATCCAGAAGAAAAAGATCCGCTACGTACAAACGCACGA
>DATKCB010000574.1:0-3301 GCA_035513495.1 Planctomycetaceae bacterium
GCCCGAAGGCTTGCAGGAGTGGTACGACGACTACAACCGCAGCCAGGCCGAGAAAAAAGCGGAACGCGAGAAAGCGAACGGCCAACCATGACGGATCGTGCGGTTTCCGCGGCGGACATCCTCGCCGCCTACGGGATCATCTCTCCGCTCGTCCATCGCACGCCGGTTATCACCTCCCGTCTGATCGACGAAGCCGCCGGGCGTCACTGTTATTTCAAGTGCGAGAACCTGCAGAAGATCGGAGCCTTCAAATTTCGCGGAGCGAGCCACGCCGTCGCGCGGCTGTCGTCCGAAGAAGCGGCCCGCGGAGTCTGCACGCACAGTTCGGGCAATCACGCACAGGCACTGGCCCTCGCGGCTGCGCAGAAGCAGATTCCCGCCTACATTGTGATGCCCGAGACGGCTCCGCGTGTCAAAGTGGAAGCAGTACTAGGCTACGGAGCCGAAATCACCTTCTGCCAGCCGACGCAGGCAGCCCGCGAGAGCACCGCCCGCGAGATCGTCGAGCGGACCGGTGCGACGTTCATTCATCCCTACGACAATCCTCACGTGATCGCCGGACAGGGAACCGCCGCACTCGAACTGCTCGAAGAGTATCCCGATCTCGATACGATCGTTGTTCCCGTCGGAGGTGGCGGTCTCGCCGCTGGAACGTGCCTCGCTGCGCATCACGTCAATCCGAAGCTCAAAATCATCGCCGCCGAACCGGCCGGCGCGGACGACTGCTTTCGCTCGTGGCAGACGGGCGAACGACAACCGATGGTACGTCCCAATACAATCGCCGACGGTCTGCTCACCGGAGTCGGCGAACTGACCTGGCCGATCCTGCAAGATCACCTTTCCGACGTGATGACCGTCACCGACGCCGAGATCGTCGCCGCGATGGAACTCTTCTGGACGCGAGCCAAACTCCTCATCGAACCGAGCGGAGCGGTCCCGCTGGCGGCGGCGTTGTCACGAAATTTCCCGCCCGAGTCACGCTCGGTCGGTATCATCCTCAGCGGCGGCAACGTGGACGTGCGGAAGCTGCCGTTTTGAATGTTTAGTTCTCAAGCGATTTGATAATCGCGTCGAGAGTTGTCCGAATCTGTTCGGCACTCGCCGGCCGTGAACCGGGATCGCGGGCGAGACAGATTTCGAGCAGTCGTATGAGTTCGATCGGCGTTGAAGTGTGGAATTCGCTTGCGATTCGCTCCGGTTCTCGGGGCGCGATGATCTCACCGATCATGTCGGGAAGAGATGCGTTTTGAAACAGAGTCCTCCCGGTCAGCAGTTCGAACAAAATCATCCCCCAACTGTATAAGTCGGTGGCAGCGGAAATCGATCCGAATGCGGATTCAAGCTGCTCGGGAGCCATATAGGCCACAGTTCCTGCGGGAGGATCGCTACCTCGCTCGCGTTCTTCGGCTCTGCGTGCCAGTCCGAAATCTGTCAAAAAGACCTGACCTTCCTGATCGATCAAGACATTATCCGGTTTAAGATCGCAGTGAACGATCCCCGCCGCATGAACCGCCGAGAGAATTTCGATGATACGTCGCGTGATCTGGAGTTTCTCGATCAGTGAATGCGTGAAGGTTAAGGAAAACTCTCGTAGCGAATTTCCTTCGATGAAATCCATGACGAGAAACAGGTGTCCGCGCGCTGTCTGACCGACATCCCGAACTTGCACGATACCCGGATGAGACAGTTTCGCCACAAACTCGGCTTCGTCGAGCAAGGCCCGTACTGCTCGGGAAGAGGCCAGAAACTGTTTCCGCAGAAACTTGAGTGCGAAGATCTGTCCGTCACGTTTTCTACGAGCAAAAAAGACTCGACCGAAACCGCCACCTCCCAGAAATCGTTCGATCGAAAAATCGAGATCGCTGACAGACACCCTCTCCGAGAGGTCGAGAGGTTCGGTTTCCACAGGCTTGATTCGTGGGGGGTTGGATTTCTTGTCCACGGTAACATCGGGAATCTCTTGTGGAACGATCACACCGAAGCGACTCAACCGTCCCGTCATTGCGGTCCGAATCTCATCCAGACGGCGGCGGACGGTTCGATCGGAGATCCCCAACAGGTGAGCGATTTCCGGCTGTGAGTTCCCCTGTAAGCGAAGTTCCAGCACGCGCCGCGTCGGGGGTTCGAGATCGGTCATCAGCGATTCCAACTCGTCATTGAACGCAACCACCTCCTCGGGTGAGGGATCAGCGGCGACCGATGGAACCGCCGTATCGAGCGGAATTTCTTTCTCGATCGAACGCCGTTCGGCTCGATGCCGTGTTGCCGACCGGGCGATCTTGTGCAGCACGATCTGGACCAGCAGCGCCCACAAATCGCCGCTCTGCTCGAAGCAGAACCGCCCCTCTCGCGTACGCAGAAAAAAGCTGCGATAGGCCGACATCACGATATCGTCAGGATCGGTCCGCTTCGCGAGTTTCAGTGACAGCCGCGTCCTGGCCAACCGGGTGAGTTGCTCGACGTATCGCTCGAACAGAATTGTCGCAGCCTCGTCATCCCCTGCCCGATAGCGTTCGACGAGTTCCGCGGAAAGAGAATTCATAGGTATTTCGGCTGAAAATCAGCTCGCGATCGTAGAGGTGAAATATTTTTCAGAATTTTGTCCGCTTTCCGGACAGCGTTTGCCTCTCTCTCTGGAACCCCCTTCTCAAGAGGAGACGATCATGACACTCGTCGTTACAGAACCCTGTTTCAACTGCAAATATACCGATTGCGTCGTCGTCTGTCCCTGCGACTGCTTTCACGAGGGGCAGAACATGCTGTTCATCGATCCCGAACATTGCATCGATTGTTATGCCTGCATCCCGGAATGTCCGGTCGAGGCGATTTTTCACGAAGACGATGTACCTGAAAAGTGGCGAGACTATATCGCGCTCAATGCCGAAATGGCCCCGCAATGTCCGCAGATCGTCCATCGCAAGGAACCTCTGAACGGAGAACACTGCTCAGCGTAATCCCGTGTGATCACGATCAGGTTTTCTTCGTCTCCCAGAAATTTTCGTCCTCTTTGTCGCTGGATTCGAAAGAGTCTCCGAATTCATCGACCGATTGCGCTCCCTTTCGTTCGCTTTCCGGAATGTCAGTCAGAAGAGCTTCGGCGCCCCCGCCAAATCGGGGAACCGCAGACACGAGCTCCTCGCCAAGTTGCCGGGGAATCGTAAGATTTTTGACGACTGCGGTCGTTGCGGTATTCGACTCCCCCTTGGCGTTCTCGGTCGTCACCATCTGTTCGATGGTCATCCAGGTCGAGTCGTCGCAGTGGGGGCACATCCAGACTTTGATCTGCATGAAATTCCCGGCA
>DATKCB010000575.1:0-3680 GCA_035513495.1 Planctomycetaceae bacterium
ACCCGGGCGCCTGCTGCGGCATGGCCATGTGACACATCGAGATCGGCAACATCGAATAGATCATCGGATATCCGATCCCAATCACGGCGACCGCGGCAAGTTTGGCTCCGCTCATCATCAGCGGGACCGCAATTCCTCCGCAGACAAGTAAAATCGGAATTCCGAACACGACGCCCCACACGAAATACTTGATCCCCAGCGCCACGCAGAGGAAGAAATCGAAGTTCACGCGTTTCAGCTCGTCTTCTTTTTTCAGCGAAAATCTGATCGTCTCGGTCGCCAGGAACCAGGCCCAGCCGATCGGAGCCATGAAAAAAATGAACGTCACAAACGACCAGAAGACTTTGGGAGGCGTATTGCTCGACCACAGGGCCATAAACAAAGCCCCGAGCATCGCCGTCTGGAGGACCAAATTGTACAGGATCGTACGGACCGTGTACGACTTGTTTTTCATCGTGAACCGCCAAGCATCGCCCCAGACGGTCTTGAAATATTCCGAGGTGTCCGGCCCTTTTTGCTTTTTCTTCTTCGGAACGATCCCCGTCTCCAGATCGGCTCCGCAATTCGAACAATGTGTTTCCTCTTCCTCAGAAGGAGTCCCACAGCGCGGGCAGAGCTGTTGGGAGTGATCTTCCACCGAACGCAAGTCGAGGTTGGCCAGGAATTCACTACTATCTTGAGATGAGTCCGGCTCGGATTTCCCTGAAGGGATGGGAATCGGGGTCTTGCACTGAGGACACTTCAGCGTCTTGCCGCGAGCTTTGTCTGGCGCGTTGAGGACCTTCTTGCATCCAGAACAACGAACTTTGACAGGCATTCGAAAACTCCGTCGCGGTAAAGTCCCGATCAACGGACTTTGCACGATCAAGATGAGGGATTTCAAAATCAAATCGCAGAATCGATCCCCTACTTTAATGAGAGGATCGACGAAAATCATCCGTCAGATGCTGAGATTCCGCATTCCGTGCTTTCTGCTTCATTGACCCTGTCACGGGCCGGTTCAATAATGTCCTGTTCAGAACAACTCGCGTCGCACCAGAATTGAGTCCCTCATGAGCGCCCCACACGATTCCGTTTCTACCGAACACGCCACCAGTCACGTTCCCGATGAACGGGGCCGATTCGGCGAATTCGGGCGGCGATACGTCCCGGAAACGCTGATGCACGCGCTCGAAGAGCTGACCGAGCATTATCAGCGGGTCCGCCGAGACCCCGAGTTTCAACAGGAACTCGAAGGTCTGCTCAAAGAATACGTCGGTCGTCCCAATCCGCTCTATTTCGCCGAGCGTCTGACCGAATACGCGGGAGGAGCGAAAATCTATCTCAAGCGGGAAGACTTGAACCACACCGGCGCTCACAAAATCAATAACGCCCTCGGGCAGGCGATGCTCGCTCTTCGGATGGGGAAAAAACGAATCATCGCCGAAACCGGTGCCGGACAGCACGGAGTCGCCACCGCGACCGCCTGTGCCCGGTTCGGTTTGCCCTGCGTCGTCTACATGGGGGAGGAAGACATCCGCCGCCAGAAACTGAACGTCTTTAATATGAAACTGATGGGGGCCGAAGTCCGTCCCGTCACGACCGGTTCGCGAACATTGCGAGACGCGATCAACGACGCGATGCGGGACTGGATGTCGTCCGTCCGCGAGACGCATTACATCATCGGTTCGGTGGTCGGACCGCATCCGTTTCCGATGATGGTCCGCGATTTTCAGTCGATCATCGGACGCGAGGCGCGGCAACAGTGCCTCGATCGGATCGGGAGACTCCCGGACGAAGTGATCGCCTGCGTCGGCGGCGGATCGAACTCGGCTGGAATGTTCTATCCCTTCATCGACGACCAGGAGGTCGCACTGACCGGTGTCGAGCCGGGCGGAACGGGATCAAACCTCGGACAACATGCCAGCACACTCGTGTACGGAAAGAAGGGAGTTCTGCACGGGAGTTACAGCTATGTGCTCCAGGACGACGACGGACAAACCAGCGACGTTCATTCGATCTCCGCCGGACTCGACTATCCCGGCGTCGGCCCCGAACACAGTTACTGGAAAGACACTGGCCGCGTGAATTATGTGAACATTTCCGACGACGAAGCGCTCGCCACATTCCAGCTCGTCGCCCGCAAGGAAGGAATCCTTCCGGCACTCGAAAGTTCGCATGCAATCGCGCATGCGATCAAAGCAGCGAAGGATCGTTCTGCTGAGGACATCGTCGTGGTCTGCCTGTCCGGTCGGGGCGACAAAGATGTCTACGAAGTCGCCCGACTCCTTGACATCGACCTCTAATCGACTCGGCGATACGAAATTTTCGAAATTCCTCCAGAAAACATCATCGTGACCAACAGCTCCCGGATCAGTACGACGTTTCAGAATCTGAAATCTGCCGGACGAATGGCGTTCATGCCGTTCATCACCGCCGGCGACCCGCACATGGACGCGACGATTCGTCTTATCCGACGCCTCGGAGCAGCGGGAGTCGATCTGATCGAAGTCGGCTTTCCCTACAGCGATCCCATCGCCGACGGCCCGGTGATTCAAGCGTCCTATACCCGCGCGCTCGACAAGAAACTGCACGTCGACGACATCTTCCAAGCCGTTGCCGCACTGGGAGCGGAACGCGATTCGCTCCCCCCGCTCGTGGCGATGGTCTCGTTCGCGATTATCTTTCGAATCGGGGGAGAGCAGTTTCTGGAGAAGGCTTCGCAGGCAGGCTTCAGCGGATTGATCGTACCCGATCTGCCCGGAGACGAAGCCGAAGAATTCGCCCAAGTCGTCGCGAAGTATCCGCTCGATCTCGTGCAACTCGTCGCGCCGACGACGCCCGACGATCGCATCGAAAAGATTGTGAACTCGGCCTCGGGGTTTCTGTACTGCATCTCCGTCGCCGGAACGACGGGAGCCCGCGACGAACTCCCGCCCGAGCTCAACGCCCAACTCAAAGATTTGCGATCCCGTACCAACCTCCCGTTGGCGGTCGGATTCGGCATCAGCAAACCCGAACAGGCCGATGTGTTGCGGGGTCATGCCGACGGCTTGATCGTCGGATCGGCAATCGTGCGTTACCTCGAATCGGTGACCGACGAAAAATCGCTCGACGCGGCCCTCGAACAGATCGGACAATTCGCCGATCGAATGTGCGACGCGGTGCATTAAAACGGAACCTCCCATGTCCAAGCCGGTGCAGATCAAAATTTTCTTCGGAATGATGATGCTCACCAGGCGGACGTATTTGATTCTGCAAAGTGGTACGTTCGTGATTCTGATCGGCCTCTGGATCGCCTACAAAACATTGTTCGGTCCCGCGACCCGGCTGGGAGCGATTCTGATGACCGAAGCGCCTTGGTTTTACGACGTCTTACCATGGGTCCTCGGGGCGGGAGTTGTGTTGGAGGTTGTCGAACTGATCGTGGTGCTGAGAAAATTCCGCGAGCGAGAGGAATTTCTCCGCCGCGAGCGTTCCGCAGGGGATGATTTCCTCCCTCACGAAATGTGAAAAACTGAATCTCTTCTGCGAGTTTTCTCATTGCTTCGCAGGTTCGGCTCGGTAGTGTGAATGCTGGTCGAATCGGCCATTCCGACAATTGAGACACACCACTGACGACGAGGAACCGCAATGAGTGACAAGCAGATCAACGTGGCCATGATCGGACTCGGCTTCGGAGCCGAATTCATTCCCATCTA
>DATKCB010000576.1:0-2846 GCA_035513495.1 Planctomycetaceae bacterium
AAAAAATACCGCGTGCAGAATCTTTCGCTCGCGTCGGGACTGAACTTCGATCGTCTCGAAAACCGCCGGCAACTTCTTTCGACGATCGACCAGATGCGCAAGACCGAGGAAGTCCGCATCGCCGACATGAACTCGCACCAGCAACACGCGTTCGAACTGTTGACGAGCAAGCAGGTCCGCAGTGCGTTCGATATCTCACAGGAACCGGATTCGCTCCGCGACACGTACGGACGCCACACGTTCGGACAAAGCGCCCTGCTCGCGCGGCGGCTGGTCGAGTCGGGGGTCAGCTTCGTCACCGTCAACACCGAACCGTGGGACCATCACGGAACCGCCAACCGCCTCCCGACCAAGAAGGGTGCGCTGCAACTGATCCCTCCGTTCGACAAAGCCATCTCGGGTCTGATCCGCGATCTGATCGACCGGGGTCTGTACGAGAACACGCTCGTCGTGGCGATGGGCGAATTCGGACGCACCCCCCGAATGAATTCCGCCGGAGGCCGCGACCACTGGGGCCACACCTTCAGCGTGCTGATCGGCGGCGGAGGCATGAAGATGGGCCAGCTCATCGGCTCCTCAACGGCCCGCGGAGAATACGTCGCCGACCGCCCCCTCGACCCCCAACACGTCACGGCCACGATCTACCACCACATGGGCATCAACGCCCGCGAAACGACGGTGCAGGAACGGACGGGGCGACCGATTTATCTGGTGACGAAAGGGGAAGTGGTGCGGGAGTTGGTGGGTTAACCGGGTCCCAATGTATTCGATGCACTAATAATGCTTACGGAAGCGGGGCCAACTTGTTGTGACTCGCTCGTGGGTGACTGGTTCCATCAATTCGAGAATCACTTCGGTGTCTGTTTCCAGATCGCCGAAGCTCGTGCAAAGGTGTCTGTCCAAATCTTCGGGATACATTTCGACGAGGTCGATGACTTCTCCCGAAAGTCGATTCACAGACAGCAAAGTCCATCCGACATACTCGGTCCCGGGTTGCCGAAATCTCTGAGCAGGATCGGGCCATCCGATTTCGTAAAATGATCGTTTTTGTCGCAGACGGAAACCGAGTGAGAACGTGGCAAATGTGATCGTCTGATTGTACGCATCCAGCGAAGTGGGACTGAGATAAGCCGAGTGAGGATCGTACGATTTCGCCAGAGAATCGAGCCACAGCTGACACAATCGCTCGTCGCTCATCGATTCAGCCTGGTTCAGGATCCGGCGATGTCGCTGTCGAATTTGTTCGAGTACTTCCAATCGGTCGCGCCCGTGTCTGGTCTCGATGAATAGCTCCGACAGAAGACTCGAACGCCAGCGGTTACGAAGTTCCTGCTGATTCTTCGCATAAGAGTCGAATTCGTTCGAAACGAGTGAATCCGCCGATGCTTCTCCGATCGTTTCCCGTTCGTTCGCGGCGAGAGCGAGCGATGCGCGTACTCGAGTCCGATATCGCGTTCGAACCTGTTTCGGAAACTCGAACTCACCGCGCCGAAATCGTTCGAGCGATGCGGTTTGTCTCTGGCGAAACTCGCGAACATCCTGATCGAGAAAGTACAGACGCGACGGATCGAGACGATCGAGAAAAGTGCGGATCCAGATTTCGACCAGATCCTCGTCCACCTTCCGTCGCGAAAGATGAGTCTGTTCCAATTCGGAGACGACCGAGGTGATGGCGAGTTGGGGATCGAACCGATCTTCCGCGGTTACGACGCTTGGGCTGAAAGAGAGTATCACCAAGAGAACCGTGGATTCGAGGATACGTTGAGCTGAACTCATGATTTCAGTTCCCTCTCACTGCGTCGAGTCTCGTGGGGAGCCCAGTCAGACTGGTTGGCTGTCGAATTCAAAAGCCGCCTCCTCGTCCGCTTGCGTCATCTCAAAACCACTGGGGTTGTTCGCAGACGCCTGCTGACTGTATCCGGTCGATTTGCGTCCGGTCTTTCCGGGACGAAGTACCCCGCCGCGCAACATTTTCCCTTATAGATAGCGGGTGAGACAATAGCGGATTCGTAGATCGACGGGCGATATCGAGAATGGCCAAGGAAAAATGCCCTGAAAATGAACTGATTCCTCTTCGCGTTACGTCGTGTCTCAGCGGCATTGCGTCGAAAAAATCGCTGCGGCGCGCAACAGCAAGTGATGAAACAGGCGTAAATCCAAAATATTCTCGAAACTACTTTAAAAACGGCGAAAACTCCCGGGATTCATCCAAAGATCCCAAAGATGGAAAGATGTGATCTTTCAAATTTCCCACCTTTGATAAACCCCGGGAGTTTTTGATCAAATCCGATCGGAGTTGTGAAACAAGCTTCGACTCATGTGCGAGGGGGCAACGGTCGGAGTCAGATTCGCTCTTGGAGAATTCGACATGAAGATCTGCATTCGTTTTCGCAGGATAACCATGAGTCGGCCAGAATGATTTCTTACTCGGATTCCGAGAGACAATGAGGTAGCATCTGATAGGGGATTAACCATCCAGTGGAGCAGGATTGTAACCTGCTCCAGATTTTCCTGCCTTCAACTCTGTGTAAAACAAATCGCTCATGAAACTCAAAACCCTCGCGCTCCTGGTTCTGACTGGTTTGTCGGCCTCGCTTGCTTCCGCAGCCGATCGGCCCAACATTCTGTTCATTTTCACTGACGACCACGCTCCCCACGCGATCGGAGCTTACGACGGTTGGCTCAAGTCGGTCGATCCGACTCCCAATATCGACAAGCTCGCGCGGCAGGGGATGTTGTTCGAGAACAGTTTCTGCACGAACTCGATCTGCGGACCGTCGCGGGCCGTCATTCTGACCGGCAAGCACAGTCACAAAAACGGGTTCATGAATAATGGAAACAATTTC
>DATKCB010000577.1:0-9221 GCA_035513495.1 Planctomycetaceae bacterium
TGTCCCGCGTCGGTCAAGTCGCAGTGGAGAAACGAAATCCACCGCTTCTGCGACCGGGACGCGCAAATCGTCGTGGGCAGCGCCGTCGATCGCGTCAACCAGTACCGATCGAACTGCTTCTTCACGATCTGCAACTACGAGCAGGTGCTCCGCGACATCCTCTCGATCGAAACAGTTCCGTGGGATCTGATCCTCCTCGACGAAGGCCAACGGATCAAAAACTGGGAATCGAAAACGGCGGGGGTGATCAAAAGTCTGAAATCGACCTTCGCGCTGGTCCTCTCGGGAACGCCCCTCGAAAACCGGCTGGACGACCTGTACTCGGTCGCGCAATTCGTTGACGACCGCCGCCTGGGTCCGGCGTTCCGCTTCTTCAATCGGCATCGGATCGTCGATGAGAACGGAAGAGTCCTCGGTTACCAGCGGCTCGACGAACTGCGCGAAACGCTGCGCCCGGTTCTGCTGCGGAGGACGCGCGGCGACGTCCTGAAACAGTTACCTCCCCGCTCGACTGAAATCGTGCGCATCGCGCCGACCGGAGAGCAATATGATATGCATCAGTCGCAACTGCGAATCGTCTCCTCGGTCACTAGCAAAACCTATATTTCCGAAATGGATCTGCTCCGCTTGCGAAAAGCGCTGCTGATGTGCCGCATGTCGGCCAACAGCACGTTTCTCGTCAATAAGGAACCTCCCGGGTATTCGTCCAAGCTGGAACGACTGACCGAACTTGTGGACGATCTCTTCGACGAACCGGGCCGCAAGGCCGTACTGTTTTCCGAATGGACGACGATGCTCAACCTGATCGAGCCGATCCTGAAGAAACGCAAGCTCGACTACGTCCGGCTCGATGGTTCGGTTCCACAGAAGAAACGCCAGGAACTGGTCGGCCGCTTCCAGAACGAACCGGCGTGCCGTTTGTTTCTCACGACCAACGCCGGCGCGACCGGACTCAACCTGCAAGCCGCCGATACGATCATCAACGTCGATCTCCCCTGGAATCCCGCGATCCTCGAACAGCGGATCGCCCGCGCCCATCGGATGGGACAGAAAAATCCGGTGCAGATTTATCTGCTCGTCACCGAACAGACCCTCGAAGAACGCCTGCTCGCGACGCTGTCGGCCAAAAACGATCTCTCTCTGGCGGTCCTCGATGCGGAGTCCGAAGTCGATCGCGTCGACATGATCAGCGGCATCGAGGAGATGCGGAGACGTCTTGAAGTGCTGATCGGAGCCGCCCCCGAAGCCCCGGTCGACGAAACCCAGAAACCAACACTCCCCGTCCAATCGCCGCCGGTCAATCCGGAACACCGCGAACGGGTCGCCGAAGCGGGCGGCAAACTGCTCGGAGCCGCGTTCGAATTTCTGGGCCAACTCGTCGCCGAACAGTCCACCCCCGCCCCGTCCGAACAGATCGTCACCGACCTGCGCGACCGCCTCTCCGAATGCGCCGAAGAAGACACCACCACCGGCCAAACCCGCCTCTCATTCACCCTCCCTGACAAAGCCGCGCTGGATAACTTTGCCCTGACATTGGCCCGGTTGCTGGCTGCCGGGAGTGGAGGAACCTGAAATCGGAAGCGGATGGCTAGCGTTTTCGATACAGCCGGTTGGGGTCAACACCGTCCCAGACGTAACCGTCCGCAGTCACGTCGGTGACGGAGACTCTCCAGTAGCCTCGCACAGCGTTATTGATCCGGAAATTCGCGACTCCGTTGATGTTAGTGAGCTTTGTGAACGAGCCGTAGGGTTTCCCGTTCAGTTTCAGGAAAACCGAGACTCTGGCACCAACCACCGGCTCCCCTGATTCACTGGTGATGAAGACCCTCACGATCATGTCGCGGTTGTTTCGTACCAGCTTGAACCTGATTGCCGAGACGCTCATCAACTCGGGCTCGACCGCTGCCGGCGGAGCGAGTCCCGCTTCGATCAGATTGATCCCGTTCCTGACGTTAATCAATCCGTATCCGTAGAGGCTGTCGCGCCCCGAGTCTCCCAGATCGATGCAGGAATCGGCCAGCAACTGCCGTACGCCTCGGTTGTCGATCGACAGGCTGGCATCGAGGCCTGCTTGAATCAGCAACGCCGCCATACCCGCCGTGTGCGGGCACGCCATCGAAGTTCCCGAGTAGCTCGCATAGTCATCATTCGGGAGAGTCGAATAGATCTGAGTTCCGGGTGCTGAAACCTCCACGGCGGGTCCCGTGCTGGAAAAATAAGGGCGGGAATTGCTCTGATTCACAGCCGCCACCGCGATCACCGAATCGTACCGTGCCGGATAACCGACGTTGTTTCCCGTGCCGCTTGAATCCCCGCTGTTCCCGGCGGCAGCGACGTTCAGAATGCCGGCTTCGTAAGCGTCGATAAATGCCTGTTCGACGATAAACCCGGGATCTCCGTCACTGCCGTAACTGTTGCTGGTGACGTGAATGCCGTTGTCGATACACCACTCCAGCGCCGCGATCACATCACTGAACGAACCGCTCCCGTTCCTGTCGAGGACTTTCAAGGCGTAGAGTTTCACACCGGGAGCGACACCGACGACGCCCTGTCCGTCCGCGACAGCGGCGAGTGTTCCGGCACAGTGTGTTCCGTGGCCGTTGTCGTCATCGGGATTGTTGTCGTTGTTGACGAAGTCGTACCCGCCCGCGTAATTGGCGGCCAGATCGGGGTGATCGATGTCGATCCCAGAGTCGATCACGGCCACCTTCACCTGGGCGCCCGTAATGGAAGGATTGTGCAGAAAAGCGTAGTCGCTCTCGATGTGCTCGACACCCCAGACATTGTTCAGTTCGTCCTGATAACCGATTGCGTGAATCTCGACATCCGGCTCGACCAGCAGCACGTTCGGATTCTTCGCCAGCAGATTTAAAGCGGCCTGGGGAATCGTCGCGGCACAGACAGGCATCCGCGAGAAAGAACGACGAACCTCGCCGCCCTGATTGCGGATGAACGTCAAGTCATTCAGGACAGGCCACTTCTTGTAGCAGATGAGAACGTCGACATGTCCCGGAGGCGCAGCCTGTGCCGTCTGAAATACGCCGAACAGACAGAGAACTACCAGTATCAATCGCGATCCGAGCAAGGCACGGTAGAGAGTCATTGTGCAATCCTTTAGTAAAATTTGCCGTCGCGGATCAGAATCCGTCCCCGGAAGTTGAAATCGCAGCGATTGTCAGAATCCGAATTGATTTGCCGATTTGTCTGAAGGTGCGGAAATATAACGAGCATTTTCCACGCAGGATGTTGGGAATCTTTCCCGTGGATGAGATCGGAGCCGCCACGCGTGAGCGGCTCGATATTCAACAGCCGTCTCGAATTGTCGCTCTACAGAGGCAATGCGAAAACATCTACAAATTGGAAACGGAAATCTCGAAAAGTCGACCGATCGGAGGGAGAATTTCCATTTGTAAGGATCGGTCTCAGCTTAGATCAATAAAATAAGGTCGCTGTTCGTTACTTATGAACATCGATCACGTAGAAAAATATAGGTCAGGTTTCTGGAGGAGGCGCCAAAATCTGACGTTCTTTCCGATTTTCCCAATTTTGGGAGGAATTGAAGTAATGGAGCAACATTCAAATCAACGTCGTGAATACTGACGGTACTGGATTAAAAAAGCTGACCAACGACCCAGGCCAGTACAACTACCCCAAATGGTCTCCCGATGGGGGCTGGTTGTTGTATCGGCACTATCCTTCCGCAGAAATGGGCGAAAGACCGAAGCTGGTCTATCTCTCCAGGGACGGGTCATAAAAGAAGGTTCTCGATGTGGGAAAAACGGGAGGATATTTTCCAGACTTTCGAAAGCGTTCGGTCAAGAGTCGTTGACCTCAAGAGTTAGGCAACTGGCTGGTTTCGACGCGTTGCGGAACCCCCCAGAACGTGACTCTCTCGAACGGGAAAAGGTTCCCATGCTACGCAGGCTTTGTTGCGCAACATACTCGCCTTAGATAGAAGAGGAAGAGAAAGTGGAGAGCAGGAGGAAAGAGGAAATGGCCAGAACTGAGCAGTCGAAGGAAGGGTCAAAACGCAGTAACTCAGAAAGCTGCAAACTGCAAACTGAACACTCGCGGCCCCACCGCGCAACGCCGCAATATGAAACACACAGAATTCCAGAATATTTCCGAAGCTACTTGAAAACCGTCAATAACTCTCGGGTTTCGTTCAAAGATCTCAAAGATGGAAAGATGAGATCTTTCAAATTCCCCACCTTTGAAAAACCTCGGGGAATTTTCACGAACGACAGTGCGAGTTATGAAACAAGCCAACAGCAGAAGGCGTGGAGCGTGAACGGTACTGACGGACAAGGATGTCCATCTTCCGGATTGGTCGCAGCGGGACCGTGGAGCGTGGGCTTACTTTTTGGGGGATTGACTGGAGGACGCAGATTTCGGCGGGTGCAGCGCGCGGAATTCCTGGGTGTCTGCTTCCCCGGGGATCTCCGGGGCGGGCAGTTTGAGCGCGGGCATTTCCATCGTGCTATCGAATTCGGTCCCGAGGGGCTTTCGACGGAACAACACGACGGCCAGAGGGGGGAGGCAAAGCGAGAGGCTGCGGGGGAGGCCGTGCATGGCGATCTCTTCGGTCTTCACGCCGCCGATGTTCCCCTGATTGCTGCCTCCGTAGTGTTTCGAATCGGAATTCAGAATCTCTTCGTAGAATCCTGCCTGGGGGACTCCGACGCGATAGCTGCCGCGGAGGACCGGCGTGAAATTGCAGACGACGACGATCGTTTCGGACTGATCGCGATCGGTGCGGACGAACGCGAAGACGCTGTTTTCGTGGTCGTCGCATTGAATCCATTGGAAGCAACCCGGTTCGCACTCGCCATCATGCAGCGCCGGGTGTTCGCGATAGACACGATTCAGATCGCCGATCAGCCGCCGCAGTCCGTCGTGAAACTGATGACCCTGCAACGCCCAGTCGAGTTCCTGATCGTGGTTCCATTCGGTCCACTGCCCCAGTTCGCCCCCCATGAAGAGCAGCTTTTTCCCCGGCATGGCGTACTGGTAGGCGTAAAGCATCCTCAGATTCGCGAACTGCTGCCAGTAGTCTCCGGGCATCTGGGAGAGGAGCGACTTCTTACCGTGGACGATTTCGTCGTGCGACAGCGGGAGAATGAAGTTTTCCGTGAAGGCGTACATCATGCGGAACGAAAGTTCGTTCTGGTGATAGGCGCGGTGGACCGGGTCGTAATGCATGTAGCTCAGCGTATCGTTCATCCAGCCCATGTCCCACTTGAAGCTGAACCCAAGCCCCCCCATGTAGACCGGTCGCGATACGCCTCCCCACGAAGTCGATTCTTCGGCGATGGTGAGCGTTCCGGGAAACTCACCGTGCAACTGGATGTTGAGTTGCCGGAGAAAGTCGATCGCTTCGAGGTTTTCGCGTCCTCCGTGAACGTTGGGGATCCAGCCTCCCTCTTCGCGCGAATAGTCGAGATAGAGCATCGAAGCGACGGCATCGAACCGCAAGCCGTCGACGTGATACCGGTCGATCCAGAACCGCGCGCTCGACCAGAGAAACTCGCGGACTTCATCGCGTCCGTAATTGAAGACGTAAGTCCCCCAGTCGGGGTGTTCGCCCTGGTCGGGATGGGCGTGCTCGTAACAGCAGGTACCGTCGAACCGCCCGAGCGAATGACCGTCTTTCGGGAAGTGGGCAGGAACCCAGTCGATCAGCACGCCGATGCCCGCCTGATGGCAGAGATCGACGAACTCCATGAAATCGTGAGGCGTTCCGTAGCGGGAGGTCGGCGCGAAATAGCCGGTCACCTGATACCCCCACGAACCGTCGAAAGGAAACTCGGTGATCGGCATGAGTTGCAGATGAGTGAAACCCATGCTGTGACAGTAGTCGATCAGCATCGGAGCGAGTTCGCGATACGTATAGTAACGCCTGCCGTCCTTGGGTTTTTTCCAGGATCCGAGGTGAACTTCATAGATCGAGATCGGCTCGTCGAAGCATTTCGACTCTTGCCTACGTCGGAGCCAATCGGCATCCTGCCACGTGTGTCCCGCCAGGTCGTAGACGATCGAGGCGGTCTTGGGAGGCGTTTCCGAGGCGAATGCGTACGGGTCGGATTTTTCGAGGATTTCGCCAGTTTTTGTTTTGATGGCGTATTTGTAGGTCTCACCGAATCCGACTTCGGGCACGAAGCCCGACCAGACCCCCCGATCGGACGAGTTCAGATGGTTCTGACCCGGAGTCCAGTAATTTCGATCCAGCAGAACCGACACCGATTCGGCGTTGGGTGCCCAGACCGTGAAGCGAGTTCCCGAGATGCCGTCGCGCACTTCCGGATGACTGCCGAATTCGCGATCGCGACGATTGATGGCCGGCGGTTCTGGGGAGTCCGCATTCATGGTCGTCTCGTTCCTGAGGAAAACGTAGCGAAGATGCCGATGGCAACTGAGGAAAGTTATCTGGAGAATATGACGATCGCTGTCTCGGATCGCAATCGTTCGGGCAAGATCCTGCTGCGGCGAACCGTGCTTTCATCACCTGGCGCGAAACGAAAATCTCACGCACGAGAAGAGGAGAGCCGATCGATGCGACACAGTTCTGAGACAACCAGACGAACAGGGTCAGCAGTCCTCGCGCAGTCCGATCGTCGGGGAGAGCGGTCACTCCCCTCGATTTCGCCTCAAATCCCTGAACAAATTGCGGTATCGGGGCTTCGCCTGTCGATTCGGGAGATCCAGTTCGAGGCTGGGACGGGCTTTGGGGACCGCGGGAATCGATTCTGGTTCGATCACATCGAATTGATTGTCTCGATTCGCTTCGGTGGGTTCCCAATGCCGGATGGCTTCCTGACGGAGCCGCTCGATCCGCTGCTCGATCGTTTCCACGTGCTCCCCGGGTTGTTTGACAGGAGCGTTTGCTATCCGCTGTTCGATCCGTTCCGGGGCATCTCCCCGCGCGGGAATATCGGGGGCGAAGATATCGATCGGGTTCGAATCGATTCGCAAATAGCGGGAACCCTTGTTCGGGGTCTCGGTCAGGCTGATGGTATCGTGCTGAGACATGCCGTGATTCCGGTTGTCGGATGCCTTCCCCAAGTTCGGAGGCGAAAGTGACTTCTCCGCTGAAGAAGAATCCAGCCCCTCATATTGAGGTACGGAAGAACCGAGTTCAAGCATGGAATCGGAAGAACCGTGGTCGTTTAACCTGTTCGCCCCTCCGACAAGCGTTGCTTTCCGCACATTCGCGACATTCCTCCCATCTTCCGCATACTCGAGCTTGGGACTCGAATAGTGAACTCTCGCGCGATTCTGACGGGTGGACTCCTCTGCGGTCTGTTCCTCCATCCCCGAGCCGAACTCCGCCACAACGTATTCGACGCTGTCGTGGTCGGTTTCGTGACGCTCCTCGACCGACCGATCGATCGCGGGAGAGTCTTCGTGAGGTGGTGCCGAACTCAGTGCGAGGGCATCGTCGTCGAGATCGAGTCCCGAGTCGTCCAGGGCGGAGTCGTAGATGTCGGAATCGGAACCAAGCGTCCGGGAGTCGAGTTCGCTCCCGGTCATGATATTCGAGTCGGATGAGAGATCAGGAAGGTCGTTCCAATGGAGTGGCAGATGCCGAACTTTCTCGAACGCCGCAGCCACGCAGTCGACCGAGATACGATTCAGGTTTTGCTCGACGCATTCGCGGAACGAAGCTTCGGCGATCTGGTTCAGACAGCGCGGAACTCCATCACTGACCTGCACGATCGACTCGATCGCCCCTTCCGAGAGGACCGCCTCGATGCCGCAATTCATCGCACTCAGTCGGCCCGCGAGATAACCGGCAGATTCCTCACGGGTCAGGGGTTCGAGAATCTGATGTGTCGTGAGACTCTGATTGATTGCGGCCAGGCTTCGCCGGGTGAGCAGTTCTTCGAGTTCGAGTTGTCCCGACAACAGCAGGCGGAAGGCCGGAGCCTGTTCTCCCTGCGGAACCGTCAAGGCACGCAATTCCAGGAGCAGTTCTTCGGGCAATTCGTGAGCGTCGTCGACGATCAGCAGCATGGTCCGGCCCTCTCGCCCGAGTTGGCGGATCAGACCGAGAAGTTCCAGGCTCAGTTCGTGCTCGTCCTTCCCCTCGAAGGGTCGCTCGCACAGGTAGAGTATACTTTGAAGCAGTTCGCGAACGCTCTGGAAGTGACCGTGCGAAATCAGAACTCCCAGCGTGTCCCGATTCGCGGCTCTGAGCAACTGACGGCAGAGATGAGTCTTCCCCAGTCCCGGACCGGCGGTCAGCATCCCGACTCCGTCCATGTCGTGCAGCCAGTAGGTCAATTCCGCGAGGACCTCGCGATGACTGGGGATCGGTACGAAGACCTCCCCTTCGTGTGCGGAAGCAAACGGATTGCCTTCGAGCTGTTCGAATTGTCCGTACATGAATCCGTCCTGGTTCCATTCGGCAAACTTACGATTGCAGCAGCGTCTCTTTTCCAGATCGTAGATTCAGGCCCATTTCTTGAACACGATCTGCATATCCGACAGCTCTCCCTTATTGGGATAAGTTTCTCTTGCTCCCCTATCTTTACATCATCTCAGAGAGACTCTCCCGCATTCTCATGCGTCAGATTTGAAGAAATTCGGGATAAATCGAGTCCATTCAATGAGCGCAAGCAAGTTCCGTCAAGAATTTGAACGGGAATATCAGCGACCGGACCAGAGAGCGTAACAAACTGTGAACAGTAGAAGGAACAACGCAAAAGCAACAACCACGAACAACAAGGCTCCTCGCAACAGCTTCAGCATCGCGTTGTCGCCAAATCGGTCTCGTAGAAAATCGAGCGGTCTCTTGCCCGCAACGTGGAGCAGATCGTTGCTCTGGCAAGAGGGGCAAATCACGGGTGATTTCGGTGGTACTGAAGAAAGATCGAACGTCTCTCCGCAGGCATTGCAACGATAACGAATTCGGTCAGACATGAAATGACTCACTTCCCACGGAAATCGGCGACGTACTCCTCTGGTGAATAGACGCAGTACAGCCGAATTCCCCACAGGATGCTTCGAGTATGACACAAATCACCATAACCAAGCATCAACAAAAGCACTCGCTTCTCAGAAGAAGCCGAGCGGGTATTCGCCACGTTTGAATGCTCTGGGTAAATCCCTGATTCTGTCCTCTGAACGTGCGATTCGGGCTGGGATCGGATCTCGATGACTGTAGACTTCCCAGCGCGGGCCGAAGGAACAAGTGGAAATGCAGGGAGAGAATCCATGGG